>JACVIW010000155.1 GCA_015711695.1 Candidatus Geohydrothermomicrobium daggyaiense | reverse complement strand
AAAGGAATAGATATTGTGAGGAGACCAACAGGTGGTCTGTCGATTCTACATATGAATGATTTCACATACTGCGTAGTTCTTCCTGCCCAAAAAAAAGACAGCAGATTTGACCTGGCCTCGTTTGCGTTAGTATCCCGCGGGATTGTGAGGGCTCTTTCCATTCTGGGCATTAAAGCAGAAGTAGCCGTCAGGAAGATGAAATACGAAAAAGGGTACCAGTGGTGTTTTCAAAGCGTGTTTGGAATTGACATAGAGTGGAAGGGCAATAAGATTTGCGGGAGCGCCCAGCGAGTGGGTAAAAACGGAATACTACAACATGGGACGATGATTATTTCCCGTCCCGATATTTCATTTGCCGATCTTACTTTAAGAAATAAGATCACAGGTTCTCCCAGATCAAGCGGGGAAAACTATTTCGTTACGCTCGAGGAGTCAGGAATACCCAACTGCGATTACTATTCAATCAGCAAAGCATTTATCCTCGGCTTCCAGGAAGTCCTTAAAGTAGAGGCGCTATTAGATCATTTTCGACCGGACGAGATTGAACTCTCCGAAGAATTAACTGCTGGAAAATACATGAATGAGAGCTGGCTAAAGTACGGACATTTTTGAAAGCCGTGAGCCATGGGTACTATTTTGATTGAGGGTATCTATTAGCAATCCGTAGATGCTGCCTTAGAGAAGTTTACATAGCCATATGTTATGATATTTCGGTTAGAAGAAATCTTCTTTCGGCACTGAAAATTGAAAGGAGTTGCGCTGGAAGAGGGAATTCTGCCGAGCAGAGTTTATGTTGAGTTTGGTGAATTACCGTCAAAATACAAGAAGGCTGTAGATTCTATTGTCAAGGAACTCGGCTTTAGCCTGAGCGAGATAGGCGAGCTAGTTATAATAATAACTTCCTCATCCGGCGTTTTGACGGAATTGAATAAAAAGGAAGATAAGTCGACGTAAATTAAGGGAGAGAATGATGTTTTGCCCCGCGTGTGGAAAGAATAACCCTGAAGATAGCTCGTATTGCAGCAAATGTGGCGCATATCTTGCTGGCACCAGAGATAAGGATGAGACAACAATCACATTCACCCCCCTTGAAACCGAAACTGAGCAGGAGGAAGTAATAAAAATACCTGAAAAGGAAATTGCCGCGGGCGGAGCATTGCTTGTGGTGAAGAGAGGGCCTTCCGCTGGAACAAGATTTGTCATAAACAAAGACACCGTGATAATAGGGCGACATCCCGAAAGCGATATTTTTCCCGACGATATCACCGTTTCCAGGAGACATGCAGAAATAAGACGGGTCGAGTCAAAATTTTTTCTCACCGATCAGGGGAGCCTTAATGGGACTTACGTCAATAAAATGAGAGTGGATGAAACTGAAATCGTCAGTGGAGACGAGATACAGATAGGGAAATTCAAACTAGTCTTTTTCTGCAAATAGCACCTATCCTACGCTGCGCCACCCATCAGGTACCGTGATATTGAAATTGGAGACTGTTTTCCTTAATATTTAAATAGATCTTTTACTTATAGTAGAGATTTAATTTAGACATCAAGTTCGGGGAAAGGGCCTGGAATGGCTGAAGATGATAAAAAATATGGTATAGGCGAAGTTCAGGAGATTCTGAAGAGAGAATTTCCTGATATCACGATAAGTAAGATAAGGTTTTTGGAAAAGCAGGGACTAATAGCTCCCGAGAGAACTCCAAGCGGATACCGTAAGTACTCGAGAGAACATATAAAATTACTCAGCTATATATTGAGACTTCAGCGTGAGGAATATCTTCCACTTTCCGTAATAAAGCGGAAGATACATGATTTAAAAGCAGGAAAAGTTGTGGCGGGTGACCTGACGGTCATGGCTGGAAAAACTGGTGTTCCTCCTGTGGGAAGCGTTGGCAGAATTTCTTATGAACTTGCACCGAGCAAACTTGGAATGAGTCTTGAGAGGATAAACGAACTCGTAGATTACGGGATAGTAACCCCTAAAGATGGTCCTGAAGGAAAATATTTCTCTGTTGAAGATGCGAGAATCTTGTCTATAGCTAAAGAGTTTTTCAGGTATGGTGTGGAGCCGAGGCATCTGAGGATGTTCACGCAGTTTGTGGGAAGGGAAGCGTCGTTTATTGAACAGATAATAAAACCCCAGCTGCTGAGCAAGGACCCAAACACCAGACGAGGAGCGTTAAAGGATTTAGAGAACCTCATGAGTCTGTGTCAGCTTTTCAAAAGGATTCTTCTTGAAACAGCGCTGTCTGATTATTTGCCGAAGCCTTCCTTTGATTTTGAGGAAGAAGAAGTGTCGCAATCAGCTGCCTCGGGCGATGAGAGTTTGCCGGAAAAGCATGAAATTCTCGAGACACCGCCTCTTGGAATATTCCCTGAACGCTCAGAGGAATAAGCATTATTACCACCGACCTATGTTTGTCGTGATCACCGCTCCCGTTATATACTTCACAATACGTCTATCACTCAGGTGAAAGGCGTTTGTTTTTTGAGGCTATTATCAACAGGTACTGGAGAAGATGCGTCGGGTCTACACTGAAAAAAGTTTTAGCAGAGAGCCTGTTTCGATTTTGCGGCGTGCGCTATCTTCGCTTAAGAAGCTTCACCGTAAGATAATCGCTGGATTGTGCGTTCTTGTTTTCCTCATTTTCGCGGCGTCTTCAATATCTGTTCTGGCTGATTCGCTTTCCACAGGAAAGCTCGTTCTAACGTTTCGAAAAATTTTACCGGAAAAAGGGTCTGTTCTTCCTCCGCCAGCAGTTCAGGCGAGGAGTGCTGTCTTGATCGAATATTCAAGCGGTAGGGTGATATTTGGCAAGAATGAGCATGAAAAACTACCAATCGCAAGCACGACAAAGATACTTACTGCCCTTATAGCGAGAGAATACCTTGGTCTTGACCAGAAGGTAAGAATTTCACGGGGTGCGGCTTCGGTTGGCGAGCAGGAGATATGGCTCGAGCCTGGTGAGGAGATCAGCGTGAAAGATTTGCTCTATGCGCTTCTGGTGCACAGCGCAAACGACGCTGCGTGTGCGATAGCTGAAAAAGTTTCAGGATCGATTCAATCGTTTGCCAAAATCATGAACGATTTTTCGAAAAAGCTGGGTGCAAGAGAAAGCCACTTCACTAATCCGCATGGTCTGGATGAAGAAGGGCATTACTCCACTGCATATGATATGGCGTTGATTGGAAGGAAACTTCTGGATGACCCCGTTCTGGCTGAGATAGTTAGAACCAGGAAATATGAAATACCGTGGGTCTCAAGACCATTTCCCAGGACATGTATAAATCATAACGAACTATTATCAGCGTACGAAGGGGCGAACGGCGTGAAGACAGGCTATACCTCGAGAGCAGGTCGATGTCTGGTCGGTTCAGCTACGAGAAATGGAGTTTCGCTTATTGCTGTTGTCTTGAACAGTCCAGATAGATTTGGTGACGCCAGCCGTCTTCTGGACTACGGTTTCGGTATGACATACGTTATTCCCGTTTTGAAAAAAGGTCAAATACTCGGCAGAACTCGGGTATCCTCTTTCCCAAAGCGTTTCGTTAAAGTCGCCTGCGATGCAGACCTCCAGGCGGTTCATATCAACGGAGAAAAACAGGAAATCCTGGTTAAAGTAATGGTGAAAGAAAAATCGAGAGAACCGGTGAAGAAAGGAACCGGCCTTGGGAAAGCTGTTTTGTATTTTAACGGACAGGAGATAGATACGCTTAAACTTACAGCTCAAACCAGCGTAAAGTCCCCATCCACCGGGGAAAAGATCAAGTATTTCCTCTGGTACAGTCTCTGTTTGACCGGAAAAATATTCTCCGCTCCTTTTAGAATATTTTGAGGTTTTTGAGCGAAGAATTCCTGACAATCTAACCGGAGCTCCGTTGATTTTAAATACCGGTTGGGGTATAAAGAAACTGGTGAATAATAAATGAAAAAGATGATTTTAGTTGGGGTCAGGGTAGAACTTCCCGCAAATCAACCGATAGTTCTGTTGCAGGAAGAAGACGGCGAAAGATTTTTGCCCATATGGATAGGAGCTTTTGAAGCAACCGCTATCGCTTTCGCCCTTCAGGGCGTCGAAACTGCCCGCCCGATGACCCATGATCTCTTTAAAAACGTTCTTGATGAACTTGGTGTTCATGTCACCCAGGTGCTGATCAACGATTTAATTGAGGGCACTTTCTACGCTGAAATAACAATGCATCTGGACAAAAAAACTTATACCATAAGCGCAAGGCCATCTGATGCTATTGCTCTTGCAGTCCGGCTGGAGGTTCCGATATTTGCCGAGGAAAAAGTCCTTGACGAAGCTGGCATAATTATCGAATCCACTGCGGAGGAGGAAATCAAGAGGTTCAGGGATTTCCTTGATCACGTGGAACCGCAGGATTTTCTATAATGTGCTCTTCATGTGCCCGACACACCATGGCACTCTCTTTTAGGTGATCTCGATTTCAAAAAACTTCCGGGGGTATAATGCGCGATAGGCTCCGTAAAGGCCCGTACTGGCATGTCAAAACCGCTCTTTTAATCTTTGTCTCGCTTATCTTCTTTGGAACCATCGGTTTTATGTTGATCGAGAGATTGAATTTTATTGACGCTCTATATATGACCGTCATTACAGTTTCCACGGTTGGTTATCGAGAAGTTGCTGCCAAGCCTTCAAGAGGCGGGGAAGTTTTCACGATGTTTGTCATTATCAGCGGCCTTGCGACTGTTGTGTATTTTACGACGAGTGTGGTTGACCTTATTGTTGAGGGAAGGGTACTTGACGTAATGGGGAGGCGAAGAGCTTTGCGAGAGCTCCAAGACATATCAGGGCACTACATTATATGCGGTTACGGGAGAGTCGGGAAACAGGTGGCGAGGGAGTGCAAGGCGAGAGGTACCTCTGTGGTGATAATTGAGAAAGATCCGGCTGTTTACGAGGAAGCGATAGCGGAAGGCTTTCTTACCGTGAGAGGAGACGCAACCGAAGAATTGGTTTTGCGAAAAGCGGGTCTTGAAAGAGCGAGTGGACTTGTTACAGCTCTGTCGTCCGACGCGGACAATCTTTTCGTTACTATGACTGCAAGGATTATCAGACCTGACATCTTTATTGTTGGTAGATGCAATTCTGACGAGACGGAATCCAAGCTTTACAGGGCTGGCGCGGACAGAGCTATATCGCCACATAATGTGGGGGGCAGGAGAATGGCTGCGCTTCTCTTGAAGCCCCTCGTCTGTGATTTTCTCGATTTCGTAACTCATGGGGAACTCGTGGAGCTCACACTTGAAGATGTGTATGTGGAGCCTGGTTCTCCTCTTGTGGGAAGGAGCATAAGAGACATTGTTGCCGGCGATCTCAGGGGTCTAGGCGTTCTTGGAATTAAGAAAGCAAAAAGGGACTTTACGGTTAATCCCTCAGGTGATACAAGAGTTGAGGCGGGTGATGTTCTCATTGTTAACGCGTCGCCTCAGCAGATTGAACTGCTACGGAAATACGCCAGGAGCAAGAGGTAAGATCCTGCGTAATTCTTTTCCTAACTCTTTTTAACATTTTTAACAGAAATTGATTTATGTTATCAAAAATGTTAACTTCTTTTTGGTTTTTTCCGAAATTGGTGTTGTAGACAAGAAAACCTGTTGCGATCCGTAAAGCTTGCGAGAATGGTTTTTGGATGATGGTCGTTCGTAATAAAATTGTAATTTGCTTTATACCCATCGCTTTTCTGCTACTCGTTTTTCCTGGATTTGTTAAATACTCAAAGGCTGCTCCCAACCAAAGCTATATGGAAAAACAAGAAAGAGCAAGAATCCTTGAGAAAGAAATCCTAGCGCTCGAGAGCCAACTCGATTCAAAAAACAGAGAAAAAAAGGCTTTGACCGAGAGAATATCCCTGATACAGGAAGAAATATCGAATTTAATTGTTGAAATAGAACAGTTGCGTTTGGAAATAAAAAAGTCGAAAAGCAGATTCAATTTGAAAATCAGGTCTCTTTATGTTGATGGAAGAATTAGCGGGCTTCTCCA
>JACVIW010000154.1 GCA_015711695.1 Candidatus Geohydrothermomicrobium daggyaiense | reverse complement strand
TTCCCAGGGTTAAATAAGAAATAAGTGACGGGTAAATATTTTCCGACTAGCCTAATATAGTATTTATTCTTACAAAAAGTGGTTGAACACCCTTTTTATTTGCTAACTTTATATCGGAGGTGCAGATTGGGCGATTTCCCTAAATTTCAGAAAAGGGTTAAAGCTTTCTTGAATGGAACGTTTACACCCGAAGACGAAATTGAATTCAAAAGACTTTTCTGTTCTGACTGCAATTTTTTTAAACCCGGAGAGGACGAAGAACTCTGCTGCAGTTGTTTTCTCATTCTCAAGAAGCTTGTAACGGGTGGTCATATTACCCTGAAAGAGATCAGCGATGCGCTCAAAAAATAAAACCTTCCTTGCTTTGAAAGACCGCGTTTCGCTCGTAACACTCGAGTTTCCAGCTGTTTATAAGCCTGAGGTTGATGAGCTATACGAAGTTGATCTTTCCGGTTTCCAGGAGCTATCGCGGTGCGACGGCACATACGAAATATCTTCGACAAAGTTTAGCAGAGACTTCCTTGATTATTGTTTCTCCGAAGGAATACTTGTCAAACTTACTTCACCATCAAAAAAGCGGATAAGAATTGGGAAAAATGAGATACCCTCCCTTAGATATCTCATGGTCGAAGTAACGGACAGATGCAACCTCTCGTGCGCTCACTGTTACGTTGGGGAAGGAAAGGGAAGACACATTGATATTAGCCTGTTCGAAAAGTTAATAAGTGATTTTGAGGATATTGGTGGACTGAGATTAATAATCACCGGTGGCGAGCCTCTTATGCATCCCCGGTTCGAGGAAATAAACCGTCTGGCGGGCAAGAAGCGTTTCAGATCTATTCTCTTGACCAATGGTACCCTAATTAATCGTGATACAGCCCGGAGCCTTCTTTTTGATGAAGTGCAAGTTTCTATAGATGGAATGAGAAAAGGACATGAAATAATTAGAGGCAAAGGGTCGTTTGATCTCGCGGTAAAAGGCTTACAGGCCTTGAAGGACGAAGGACATCAGATTTCGGTGGCTACGATGATTCACCGATTTAATCTCGACGAACTCAACTCTCTTGGATCATTTTTGAAGGAATTTGGAATAATCGGCTGGGCGCTGGATGTTCCCTGCGCAGCGGGAAGGCTACTGAAACATGAAAAATACATAATTCCAGAAATCATGGACGCGGCATCTTACCTGAATCTTTCTTTTGGGTCTGGGCAACATGAATCAACTGGAATCTACGCATGCGGTGCTCATCTTGCGTGCGTCAAGGTTAACGGAATACTTACAAAGTGTGGTTTCTATGATGAATGGAATGGCGGAGATGTTCGCCAGGGGTTGCGAGGGTCCTGGCTTCAATTGCCCAAGATGCTTCTGAGTGATCTCGAGTGTGATTGCGCGTTTATTGATGAATGTGGGGGAGGCTGTCGATACAGGGCTGAGTTGCATTCAAGTAGAAGAGGGCCTGATCCGCTCGCGTGCGCGAGATTCTTGAATAAAGGTTCCCGCGACTCCTGAAGCTTAGAATTTTGCCAGCGCTCTGGAGTTTGGTTTCGCTTTACGCATTCTAGATTGTTTGGGATAAAGCGTTTTTTATGCAAAAGCCCACTCGTTTTCGAGCTCAGGAAACGCCGAGCAAAGAAAAAAGTTCCCGAAGTTCTGTCCCGCTTATTGGTTTCGTGGGTTTTTGTGGTTTTTAAATGCCTTTGGGGAATTTATTTTTTCTTATAAAAAGACGGAATTAAAATTTAGTTATTATTGGCGGCGATTTCTATATATTGTGGTCTTATCAGTTTTATCCACAATATATTCCACATTTCAACATTTTATTGCTGGGAATTATCTTATTTCGTTTAGTGGAAAGTTGTGGAATAAAAAGGTTTAAATAGACCTTAAAAAGGTTGAATATGGGAAATTGTGGTATTAATATATAAGCATGTCGAAATACAGGTTTGGATTTTACGGCGAGTTTGAAAGATCAATTGATCAAAAGGGGCGAATGATGCTACCCCGCGAGTATAAACCCTTTTTTGCAGAAGGACTCATTATAACCAGGGGTTTGGACGAGTGTCTTGAAATTTACACACTCGAGGAGTGGGAGAAAATTCTTGCGAAAGTTGAGCAGTTGCCCCAGGCAAGCGAGGATTCGCGCACCTTTGCTCGGTTCTTCTTTACCAACGCTTTCAATCTCGTTCCTGATGCTCAGGGTCGGATCATTATACCTCCAAAACTAAGGAAAATCATTTCGCTGAAAAATCAGGTCATCGTGGCCGGTTTAGGAAACAGGGTAGAGTTGTGGAACCCCGAAACCTGGGAGAAGTATCAGAGAGAGAAAGTCAAGGAGTACAAGAATGCGGCCGCGAAAACGGGTATCTGATAATTGTCCCGGACTTAATAGACTCTAGACTCAGGTTCTATTCATGAAAGAGATACATCGCCCTGTGATGCTTGACGAGGTTCTATTTTATCTTCAGCCCCGAAAGGGATCTGTAATTGTCGACGCGACTGTAGGTGGAGGTGGGCATGCTGAAGCGATCGCGGAGCGGATCGGTGAAAACGGGCAGATTATTGCTATTGACAGGGACCCGAAGGCTATCGAGATCGCGAAGGAAAGGCTTTCGAAGGTTTCTGTCAAGGTCAGCTTTTACAGGGAAGATTACCGAGATTTACGCGCCGTGCTCGATATGGAAGGTGTAAGTAAGGTGAACGGCGTTCTTTTCGATCTTGGGATTTCGTCAATACAGCTTAACGACCCTTCAAGGGGGTTTAGCTACAAGCTTGAAAGTCCCCTTGACATGCGGATGGATCCAGATATTGGACTTACCGCTGCCGACATCCTGAACACTTACAGCGAGGACGAAATCGAGAAAATTCTCCGGATTTATGGTGAGGAGAGATGGTCGAGAAGAATAGCGCAGTTTGTTGTCAAAGAGCGCAAAAGAAAAGCTATTTCCACAACTTTTGATCTCGTTAAGATCATCGAGGACGCTATTCCCGCTGGGGCGAGAAGGGGCAGAAAACATCCCGCACGGAAGACTTTTCAGGCGCTTCGAATCGCGGTGAACAACGAGCTTCATAACCTGCGTACCGCCCTTATGGATGCCGCTTATTCATTGGACAGAGCTGGAAGGATCGTGGTGCTGAGTTATCAGTCACTGGAGGACCGAATAGTGAAGCGCACTTTGCTTTCCCTGGCAAAAGGAATCACAGTGCCAAACGGCTCAAATTTCACACGTCTGCCCGGTTTTAGAGTTCTGACTGATAAACCTGTGAGGCCTCATGAGGATGAAAAGGAAAAGAACCCCCGAAGCCGAAGCGCTAAGCTTCGCGCGGCAGCGAGGCTGGAGGAATAGTATGGCTAAAGAGGCAAGGAGTGCCAGAAACAGAAAAAGAACAGGGAATCGTGGACGTGTAATACCTACGGTGAGATTCATAACTCTGGTAGCTTTCGTGCTTTTTGCAAGCTGCGCCTTGGCTGTGCTTTTCACGAATTTGAGCCACAGAAACGAGATTATCGCAAGAGCAATTGAAGAAAAAATCAAAGCTGAGGTACAGAAGCAGAAAGATTTAAGGGTAAAACTTGCACGGGTAAGTTCACCCGAAAGAATCGTGAGAATAGCGGTGGACCAACTCGAAATGTGTGAACCTGTGAAGGTGATATTCCTGAGATACGCAAAAAAACCTGATGGCACGCTTCTTTCAGAGTCTCACGAAGAAAAGTCGCCATCCTATGCGAAAGTTAGTGTTATAACGCCTTACGTTCAATCGGTTGCGGACATGGAGCCAGGACATGGCGGAAAAGAAGAGTAGGCAGAAACAATTCACCCGCATTTCTAATAAGAAGCACGATGATAAGAAGATTAGAATTCTCCGTATCCTTCTCTGCCTCGGTCTGGTGGCAATCCTCTCCCGGGTATTCTACCTGCAGGTGGTCGCGTCTTCTCACCTGAAAGATGTAGCCAGTCAACAGCGTAAAGCATCGGTAGATGTTATTCCTAAAAGAGGGACAATTTACGACAGGGATGGAGAGGTGCTCGCCATCAGCGAGGACGCTTTCACGGTTTATGCCACTCCTTATCTTGTCAGGGAGCCAGAAAAAGCCGCGAGAAAAATTTCACGCATTCTAGGCGTGGTTTCTGATGACATCGAAGAAAAGTTGAAATCCGATTCTGGTTTTGTATACATAGCGAGAAAAATCGACAGATACACAGGGAAGAAGATCGAAAAGTTAAACATTCCCGGGATAGGCTTGATGGAGGAGAGCAAACGGTTCTACCCTATGGGAAAGATTGGCTCTCAATTGATTGGTCTTGTCGATATCGACAACAGGGGACAGAGCGGTCTTGAGCTGTATTATGAGGATATACTTGGAGGCCGTCCCGGTAAGATATTTTTCGAGAAGGACGCGGCTGGCTCCCCGATTCCCGGTACCGAGAGACAAAAAGTTTCACGCCTGGATGGCTCGGATATCAAGCTAACGATAGATAGGGATATTCAAGCGAAGCTTGAAGAATCTATCGCTTCGGCAATGATTCGTTATAAAGCAAAATCAGCCTCTGCGCTTGTGATGGACTGCAACAACGGTGATATTATAGCCATGGGTAGCGTTCCAACTTTTGACCCTAATAACAGGGAAAATTTGCGCCCCGAATGGACTCGCAATAGGTGTGTTACAGATGTTTTTGAGCCGGGCTCCGCACTTAAGATACTTACTGCTGCCGCTGCCCTTGAGGAGAAAATAGTCGAGCCTGGTACGCCGCTGTACGTCCCGAGCAGACTTACGGTAGCCGATAAAGTCTTCACCGATGCTGAAATCAAACCATCGCGTCAGTTGAGCTTTGCAGACGTTATTGCCCAGTCATCTAATGTCGGAACAATCAGGGTCGCTCTTCAGCTTGGAAAAGACAAGTTGTTTGAGTACATAAAGAAATTCGGTTTGGGGAGCCGTACCGGTATTGACTTCCCTGGAGAGGTCGAAGGTATCGTTCTTGATAAGTCTAAGTGGTCAGGAACAAGCGTCGCCACTATAAGTATTGGACAGGGTATTTCCATTACTGCGGCGCAACTCGCTTGCCTGGCGGCTGCAATTGCCAACGGCGGGAGAAGAGTATATCCGCACATACTTAAAGCCAGGAGCTCTGGAAAAAAGATGATCGATGCAGATATTGGCGGGCTCGGGGATCAAATAATATCGGAGCAGACAAGCAAGAAGTTAACCGGTATTATGGTTGGCGTGACATCCCCGAAGGGAACCGGGCAGAAAGCGGCCATAAATTATTACACCACTGCCGGGAAAACTGGCACAGCGGCGAAGCCCCTCCCCGGAGGAAAGGGTTATTCTGGTTACGTGTCCACGTTTGTAGGGTTTGCTCCTGCAGAGAACCCGAAGCTCGTGTGCGTCGTTTTCCTGGACGAACCAGTACCTATCTGGGGTGGGGAAACAGCAGCGCCGGTGTTTCGAGAGATAATGGAGTTCAGTCTACAGCATTTGCGGATTCCTCCGAGCTGGAGCGCGAGCCGTTAGAGAAAATCCAAAACCTTCGACGCTTATTCTTTTGAATGTATCTGTCAAAACACATGCCAAAACGAGCCCTTTACAAAAGGGTCAGTATTTTGAGTGTGTAAGGTTTGAACTGGTTTCTTCCTGCACTGGATTGAATGTATGATGCGGGTCAGATAAGGTTAGGATTAAATTCTGATAGCGCAAAAGAGGTTGGAAAAGGATAACGAAAGATGTATCTGAGCGAGCTTATCGCCGTTCTTGAAGCCAAAAAAGTTGAAAGATTTACAGATTGTGAGGTAGTCGGTATTGCTTATGATAGCCGCAAGGTGCTTCCCGGTGAGGTCTTTTTCTGCATTAAAGGACTTGTCACTGACGGGCACTATTACGCTGCGGAAGCCGCGAAAAAAGGCGCGAGAGCGCTTTTCATCGAAAGAATGCTAGATGAAGAAGTGGACGAGGACATACCTATCGTGACCGTTCCTGATACCAGATACGCCATGGCTCTTTGCTCAGCTCACTTCTATGGC
>JACVIW010000153.1 GCA_015711695.1 Candidatus Geohydrothermomicrobium daggyaiense | reverse complement strand
CAGCGCTAATTACAAAAGCCAGCAACGCGACCAAAAACAGAAATATAAATGGTGACTTACGAATTCGAACTGAAGATGATTTGCCTAACATTATGCCCTCCTCATACACCGCAGCCACAACTGATTATAACGACGGATACATAAAGCATAAGCGGCATCAAGTCAAATATCAATCGAAGGATGTGCTTTTTGATGTAGAGTTAAACGGGATTCTTATCGCACAACCGCTCTTATCAAGCTTTTGTCGAATAGTTGTTTTCTTAAACTTGAAGCCGAAGCGCTTTTAAAAACACGTCCTGAAAAAGACAAGCAAGTATGAACAGGAAAGACAAAATATCATTTCCACTTAACCAATTGCATAAACATTTTGCAAAAGACAATCAAGAGCTTATATTTCCTTATCGGCCGAAAATGCTGGCATTTTTCATGATTCTGGATACATTTTGTCTATTTCGTTCTTATATGCTTCCATAACTTGCCTCCGCCTCACTTTGAGAGTTGGCGTGAGCAGTCCCGCTTCGATTGAAAGCTCCTCGGGCAGAAGCGTAAACTGAACTATCTGCTCGAACTTCGCAAAGTCCTTGAGCGCTTCATCTATTCTCTCGCGGAAGAGCTTATAAACCCTTTCATTGGAAACCAGTTCCGATCTGTCCGAAAAGGATATGCCCTGAGATTTCGCCCATGCCTCAAGTTCGGCGAAGTTAGGAACGATCAAAGCGGACAGATACTTGCGTTTATCACCTATCACGCAAACCTGTTCAATAAACTTGTCAAGCTTAAGCGTGTTCTCTATATTCTGTGGAGCAACGTTCTTTCCACCGCTCGTTACGATGATATCTTTCTTACGGTCTGTTATGTACAGGAAATTATCTTTGTCGAGAAAACCAATGTCCCCGGTATGAAACCATCCGCCTTCCATCGCCTCAGCGGTTTCCTCCGGCCTGTTCCAGTATCCCTTCATAACATTGGGACCGCGCACAAGAATTTCTCCATCTTCAGCAATCTTCACTTCCACTCCAGGTATTGGCTTTCCAACAGATCCGAACCTTACCGCTTCCGGAGTGTTCACCGAGATAACGGGGCTTGTCTCGGTGAGCCCATAACCCTCTAGTATCAGAATTCCCATCGCGTGGAAAAACTCTGCGATTTCCTTGGAAAGAGGAGCGCCTCCGGAGAAGCAGAACCTTAGCCTTCCTCCCATCCTTTCATAGACCTTGGAAAACACAAGCTTATTGGCGATTTTGTATTTTAAATCCAGAAGCGGTGGAATGGGTTTGTGGTTAACTTTCAGTTCACTGACCTGCCTGCCGACTCCCACCGCCCAGTTAAATATTTTCTGCTTGAGCGGGGGCTCTGCCTCCACATTTGCTTTCACCCCTGCATAGACCTTCTCATAAAGTCTCGGTACACTCACCATGTAATGAGGTTTAACTTCAGGAAGCTCCTCTGCAAGCTTGTCAATCGATGTCGCGTGCGCAATTGTCGCTCCGTTATAAACGGAACAATAATAGCCACTCATCCGCTCAAGTGAATGGCTGAGTGGCAGGAAAGAAATGCAAACCTCATCATCATGGATTTTTATCAAGCTCGAGGCTGTCTCGACATTCGACATCAGATTGGCATGCGTGAGCATAACACCCTTCGGATTTCCCGTGGTGCCGGATGTATATATGAAGGTTGCCACATCATCGAGCTTCACATTCTCAAGCCTTTTATTGAACTCCTCCTTATCAGGATACTCCTTCCCCATCTTGAGAAAATCGCTCCAGGATATGATATCGTCATCCTCCGTTTTCGTTTCGTACATGGTTACTATTTTCATCAAGTCAGGAAGATTGCCCTTTACCTCGAGCGCTTTCTTAAGATGGTCCTCAGTTCCAACAAAGAGTATTCTCGAAACCGAATCCGCAATAATGAACTCGGCTTGCTTAGCGGTTATTGTCGCGTAAAGTGGAACATCGATCGCTCCTATAGACACTGTCCCAATATCAACCATTTGCCATTCCGGGCTGTTGGGCGAGAAAATTGCTATGCGGTCACCGGGCTGGATACCAAGCGAGATCATCGCAAGGCCAAGATTTCTGGCGTTCTCATAGAATTGATTCCATGAAATATCCCTCCAAATTCCGCCGCGTTTAACCTTCATCATAACCCTGTTTCCGTACTTGTCCACGTTCTTTTTTACCATCATGCCAATCGTGTCCATGACCGCTCCTTTCTCGCTTAACCGACCGCTTCTATGGGTATAAAATACCCGAATGCCATTGAGACGGCTTTCATGATTGAGGCGATACTGAAGATCTTTCGAAGTATTTTACACATAACGAAGTAAATGTCGCAAGATAATTCTTTTTTCTAGGTTTGTAGTTCCCGGCGCTCTTTATAAGCTTCTGCTCTGGCCCAGATTCGAGTATAAATCTCCTCAGGCTTTATGAAACAGAAGTAGTCATTGAGGGCCGGCGTCTGCTGTGTAACAGCGAGTAATAGGTAAGCGCGAGTTTGTCTCATACGAAGACAATCCTGGAAATCATTGTCGCTCCAATAAAAGCTCGTTAGAAGGTAACCCCGAAAACTTTATTTCACTTGTGATTGACCTCGATTAATTGTAGAATTCCACTTCGGTCGGTCAGAAAGCCCTCTCAAGGTCTTCTCGTGACCCAACCCGTAAATTAAGAACCTTATCTTTTATGAGATCTAATAACAGGAGGTGTTAGACGTTGACGCACGCAAATGAACGCCTGTTCGATCACGAACTCGCAAGAGAGTGGAAACTCAAGAAAACGCGGGCACTTGTTGACAAAAGGATGGAACTTAAGGAGGCAATTGCTAGATATGTTGAGGACGGTGATTCTCTCATCGAAACAGGGTTTGCCTACGCCCGCGGCCCGCTAGCTGCGTACTGGGAAATCGGGCGGCAAAAAAAGAAAAACCTTGTTGGAATCTATACGCCAGACGGATTGAACAATATATGGCACGAGTTCGGCGGACTCGAGGGGTGCCATGTAGCATATGTGGGCGTGGAAATGAGGGGTTTGATTTCGCCCTTCCGCCGGGGTGTCGAAGCGGGCACGCTAAAAATTTACTCTGAATGGAGCCATGGCGGTCTAGCGCTCTCTTTAAGAGCAGCTGAACAGGGATTGAACTACGTCGCGTGCAAGAGCATGCTCGGAACGGATATCATCAGAAGCAATCCCTACATAAAAGTTTCGGAAGACCCGTGGACGGGAGAACCCGTTTGTCTTGTTCCAGCGATGTATCCTGATGTCGCGATCTTTCACGTCCATCACGCGGACAAGTACGGAAACGGAAGGATCTGGGGACTCTCGGTTAACGACACCGCGATCGCCGCAGCCGCCCGAAAAGTAATTGTAACCTGCGAGCGTATTGTCTCGACTGACGACATAAGAGCGAATCCTTATCAAGTCGTCATTCCATGGTACGTAGTTGATGCCGTTTGCGAGGTGCCTTTCGGTGCCTGGCCAGGTGATATGCCGGGAATGTACTACTTTGACCGTCCCCTCCAGGAAAGAGTTGTTCGAATTGACTGGAAGACCCCTGAAAGCACCAGAGAATGGGTCGAGAAATACATATACGGAACAGAGAATCATTACGAGATGATCTGTCTTGCTGCAGAAGACCATGGCATGAATGTTCTTGACTACATCAAAAGCCTCGAGAGATTATCCTGTGCCGCAGCGTATCAGAACATTGGAACCTGGGGCTCGGGAGCTGATGTTGATTGGACATACGAAGAAGTTGCGAAAAGGGCTATTTGAGGAGGTAATCATGAGCGAAGTTAGATATACACCAAGAGAATTACTCGCATGCGTCGCGGCAAGATTGATAAATGACGGAGAAAGCGTTTTCGTTGGGACCGGGCTTCCGCTTGTCGGGGCGCTTCTCGCGCACAAGATGCATGCACCTCAAATGATGGCAATCTATGAAGGAGGTGCAATCGGGGCGGAGCCACCGGTTCTTCCATGGTCCGTGGCTGATTCGCTTACTTTCTATAAGGCACCGATAATACTTTCGATGTCTTCTGTTTTCGGGCACTCCCGGGCGGGTTACGCAGATGTGGGATTCCTGGGAGGAGCGCAAATAGATATGTACGGAAATATCAACGCCACCTGTATAGGCGACTACGACAATCCAAAGGTGCGTCTTACCGGCTCCGGCGGAGCGAATGATATCGCCTCTCTTTGCGACAGAGTTATATTCATGGGGCTTCACCTGCCGGAGCGTTTTCCGGAAAAATGCGACTACATCACAACCCCAGGATTTTTGAACGGGCCCGGTGAGAGGGAAAAAGCGGGTCTTCCAGGGAAAGGTCCGTGGCGAGTCATCTCCCATCTCGGGGTTATGGGTTTCGATGAGGAAACCTGCAGGATGAAACTCATCTCCTGTCACCCGGGGGTGACACCGGAGATTATCCAGCAGTTCACGGGCTTTGAGATGATAATCCCGGATGACGTGGAAGTAACCCCTGAACCAACCGACGAGGAACTGCGAATTCTCAGAAACGAGGTTGACCCGAACCACCTTTTCTGTTTCTGATATCCTTTTTTATGTGGACGAGAAACACCTGAAACGCTTGCGTGCTGCCTTTCAATCGGTCATTGAAAGGCAGCAAGAAAGCCGTAAGAGCATAATTGACCTTGAAGAACGCGTTTCGAGGCTCGAGCGTATCCGGGAAGAATGCGTCGGTAATCGCGCGCTCTTGGAAGAGGCAATCATTTCCCTTAAGAGAAACGGGATCAGAGTAAGAAGGGCTCGCGATAACGTCGAGGCGATAAACCTTGTCCTTGAAGAACTCTCAGATGAGAAAATTCTCATAAAGTCAAAATCCAATATATCCAGGGAGATCGGGCTAACTGAAGCGCTGTCCGACGCGGGCATCGAGGTCGTGGAAACTGACATTGGTGATAGGATAGTTCAGATTACAGGCGATACCGCCGTTCATCCAACAGGTCCTTCCGCACATATGGACCGATTTGAGATCGCCCTCGCGCTTGAGAGTCATCTCGGGGTACGTGTGGAACCGGAGCCATCCGCGATAATCGAAGCGATACGCGAAGACCTCCTCCCCAGAATTGAAGCCTCATCGATTGGTCTGACCGGCGTGAACGCCATTACCTCGTCTGAAGGAGCTCTCGTATTCGTACATAACGAGGGAAACATAGACCTTGTTTCGAAAAGGAAGGGTAAACTAATAGTCCTCGCGGTCCCAGAAAAAATTTACCCCAACCTTGAAGAGGCAATTAACATGGTGAGGGTAGAAACCTTTTATGCCACCGGGCAGGCAATAGCCTCATTTATTAGCGTTGTGACGGGACCAAGCCGGACGGCTGATATCGAAAAAGAGGTCTATCCTGGAGTGCACGGACCCGGTAATATTGTCGTCATTTTCGTGGATAACGGTAGAGAATCACTTGCCGAAGACGAGAGTTTGAAACCGCTACTTCGCTGTATAGGGTGCGGTTCATGCATCCTGGAGTGCCCGATTTACGAATCGGTCGGTCCATCCTTCGGATCTCCCGGTCACCTCGGAGGAGCGGGTGTCTGTTTCACCACAAACGCCATCAGCGTTGTTAAAGGGAAAGAATCAGGATTAACTAAATGCCTAACGTGCCGTTCGTGCGTAATACGCTGCCCGGTTTCACTCGATATTCCAAGGCTTATGGAAAAATCAAGGTTTCATGGGCTTCAAAAAGGTCTGGGACTTTCCGGCCCCCTCAACACGCTCGTAAAAAGCGTGATAAATTACTCGAATCCATATCTACAGCCTAACAGCCTGAGGGATAGTTGGGCAAAAAACATTACATTTACAAAAGAAGAAAGCAGCGAGCGCATCCTTTTTTATGCGGGCTGTTCGCTTTCATACGTTCGGAAGGACGTTGCCGCATCTGCTGTCAGGATCCTTGAAGCAGCAGGTTTCAAACTCGCATACCTGGCAAAAGAAGAGGGGTGCTGCGGCAGCACGGTACTAAAAATTGGCAAAGAGGATGTTTTCTTGAAGCTGGCGAGAGAAAACATTGATAAATTCAATTCCCTCGAGG
>JACVIW010000152.1 GCA_015711695.1 Candidatus Geohydrothermomicrobium daggyaiense | reverse complement strand
GTACACACAAACAGCCGCGAACATTTTCTCAGAACCCTTCAGATAAGAAGCATCTACACCAGCAATTACCTTTACCGTTTCCTGGGAAACAGCGCAATTCAAATCGATTTTGTCTAGCATTTCAATCTGTATTCTCCTAGCCTCCTCGATGGTGATGTCTTTTTTGCCCATTTCAATCAACCTCGAAGCTATGACATGGACGGAGATAGAAACAAGCACCAGTCATTGATGTACAAACCATTTATTGTCGTTTTGTTTACGAGGGCCGTAGTTTCTTTCACCTTGCATCTCTCGCGCTTGCGATCGCAATAAAATCAACAACCTTCATGCTCTCCAACTTTTGAATCGCGCGCAAAACCGCCCTGGCTTTCTCTTCGTCAAGAAAGACACGAGATTCTTTGAGAAACTTTGCCTCCGTGACATCTTTTCTTCCCTTTATTGAACCTGGCGCTCCTGATGGAGTTAGAACCCTATTTGAATAACTCGAACCATCCCTCAAGCGAAAAACAACCTCTGATCCAAAGGGAAACTTGAGATTTCGCAATCTGTCGCTATTCAGTTCGTAATTCCCGGCTTTCCCAAAAAGAAACGACGCCACAAGTTGAAGAATAAACCACCAATTTTGGTTAAGAGAACGTGGAATCGCGTTTTTAATTGTCAGTAAGCCTGAAGACCTTCCTGATGAAAGGTGCTCTCTCGCAAGACTTGCAAGATTTCGAATTCTTGCTTTCCTCAAATGCGGAAGGATTCTGCTTATCTCAATCCCATTATCAATTTCCCTGATAAAATTTAACGTGATGTTCGGATCATTAACGAGCCGCACTCGCGCTGCGGTCTTCAGAATTTCCTCTCGATTTTTATCAATGAAACCTTCCTCGAATTGTAAGCCGGAAAGTTCCCCGCAAACAAGAGCGAGAGCGACGCTTTTACCCACGGAGAAGTTAATGGCTGGAGGTGTCAGGTCCTCAAAAGTGGCGTACTTCCTGGAAGTGTCATCCATTAGTAGTGTTAGTAGGCCAGCTTTCACCTGAATCTCTTCAATTTCTGACGGAAAGAGTTTTCGTCCAGTTTTTTCCTGGATTTCAGCAAGCAAACCAAGCGCTGCTTCGACGCACGCGGTGGTATATGCGCATCCCGGGTGAGATTTAACAGCAAGGGTATCCGTTACCCATGAATTCCCTAAACCGGTCATCATCTGGGGCAATGGAACATATGAGAACTTTTCCCAGAAACCACCCCCACACTCAAGAATTTCAACGGGACCCCTCAAGCCCCCAGAGGCAATCAGCGCAGACATCACGCCTGATATCACTGGTAACGAAGCGCAAACCGTCTTTGACTCATTTGAAATAAAGCCAGGCAATAACGGGTACGGAGGCTCAGAGAGCGCGATTCCCATAGCGTTAGCGGTTTTTTCGTCATCAAGACCAAGAATTAAACAGGATGCAATTGCTGCGCAAACGCTGTGAATGTATGTCCACATCTGACCGTTATGCGGACCAAGAACTACTGATGCGCCAAGTCTCCCCCCAATCTCGTTCGCGACAATTTGCGCTTTGAGCACCTCAGTCGCACCTGTGTTAAAAAGCTCCCCAAGGGTAAGAGGCACAAGTACAGCGCTGTGTCCGGTGTGTCCAAGAAACATATAGTCGTCGTAATCCAGAGCCATCGAAAGCGAAGTGTTATGTAAAAGAGCCCAGAGCGGGGAGGTTTTTTCTTCAAGGGCGAAGCAGGTACAGGGACCTGGTTCCGAATAGCTCCTAACCGCCCGCATGACTGCCTTGCCAGGAGCTGATAGGCTTCCCGCATAAATGGAAGCAAGGACAGAGAGCATCTGTGTTCGGCAAATATCTATCACTCGCTGAGGAACATCAGAAAGCTTTAAATTGCATGCCCATCGAGCGATCCTTCGAATGATGCTCATATGTGTATCATCCCTGTCGAAATTCTTCCTGGGTCCTAACCTCACTGCTTAAACTTTCCCTCATCAGCTCTTACTCCATGATTTTTTCCACTCCTTCTCAAGCTTTCCAATTTCTGCCTGAGTCGAAAGCACAGCATTATCAAATTCAGCGTTTTCTTTCTGATACCCCGAAGAGACCTTGAGGCTTTCTATGATGGCGCCAATCTCCTGAACGCGCTTCTGCCATTTCCCCGATACCATTTTCAAAGTCGAAAAAATCCCCGCATAGCTGGACGGGTTGTCCTCTATGTTTTCCTGCGACGATTGGCCTGTCGTACCCAAGCCATAGTAACTTTTTCTTATCCTTTTCGCCGTTTTTGTTATCGCGTCGGCAAGTTCAAACGCGTAAGTCGAAAGAATCTCATGAGCCGGCCTGAAAACATTGCTCACGATCATAGAGCGCGCTTCGGCGCTCAATTTGTTCGCTCTGTCCTCCATGCCCACAACAATCGCGTAGCTAGCCTCTTCGTCTTTGAGACCCTCAATCTGGGTTATCAGGCCTGCTACTTCTCGCGCTATACGAGCTGCGCTTTTTAAGTAATCAACAAACAGACTGGAAACTTGAGCAATATCCGCCGCCTCGCCAATGCACTTTCGCAACAAATCCTCAAGTCCCATACAAGGCTCGGGAGTCTGAAACCTGTCAATTTTCGAACGCGAACGGGCGATAATTTTCCTGAAAAGCGCGAGTTTATTCTCTGTCTTTTCCTGCCTATCAAGTGGAAGGAAAAGAGCATTCCTTAACTCAACAAGCCCTGTAGTCAGCTGGCTGAGAACCCTGTTAGCAAGATCGAGATATCCTCTTATCTCCCGTGACTCATTACCACAAGAGGAGCAAAAAACGACAAGAAAAAAAAAGATGGTGAATATTAACATGTACATGCTCTTTCTTTTTATCGCGCGAAAGCCCCGAGTAAACTCTCTGTAAGAATTCATGCGCCCCGTCCTTAAGCAAGCTCCACGCCTCAAAAAACCTGAAAATCGCATCAGAGAATAGTTACAATGGCCTCTTCGAAAACAAATCACAGGTTTCTTTCCCTGAGATTAGATCATTAACCAAATGATCCACAATTTCCTATCCCAGCCGGGATTCAAGTTAAGAATATTTATTATTATATTCCCATGTCTTATGGAAATTATTTTTCAAGGAATGTAACTTATATGATGGAATATAAAAAGCATCCCTTCGTTAAGTGGTTTATCCTTTTCCTCATTCTACTTGTCTCCGCCGCAGCCATTTTTCTGGCAATTGTCTTAACAGGTGGAGATGAAAAGGTTACCCTTTCCTTCAAGCCATTTTCTTTACAGCAACTTCTTCATCTTGACCTCGAGATCGATGTCAAAAGCCTCTCGGAAGCATCCACTTCAGTCAACCTGAATTTGATATCCTCCCGCGTTGAGAAAATAAAGGGCATGCGTTTCAAACAACTACCTTCCTTCGTCGCAGTTTCAGAAAAAGTGCTTCGCCTCTTTCTGCTCGAGGATTTCATAAAAGAATCAAAGAAAAAGGAGATGGAAACCACAAGAAAAATGCTCGCTGTCCTTGGCCTCATTCCTGCTGGAGAAGACCTTGAAAAAACGCTTCTGGATGTTCTCACGGAACAAATCACAGGCACCTACAACGCCAGGGAAAAAGTAATCACGTTCGTCAAGGGTAAAAAACTTGGTGATGTAATGGATGAGCTTACAGTAGCTCACGAACTTGCGCACGCTCTTCAGGACCAGCATTTTAACCTCGAAGAACCACCCCTGAAGAATGATGAGTACACTAGCGATACTGACCTTGCCATAGAATCGCTTGTTGAAGGCGATGCGATGAAGACAATGATTGAATACGCACAGCGATACATAAAACCAGAAGCCCTTCTAAAGAGCCATTTGGAGAGTTCAGAAATCTCTTCCAGCAAACTCGACAGGGCACCAGTATATATACGCAAAAGCCTTCTCTTCCCCTATGAGGGTGGGCTCGAGTTTGTAAGCGCGCTCGTTCGACAAGGCGGAACACAGAAATTGAACATCGCGTTTACAGACCCTCCTCTCTCAACCGAGCAAATCTTGATGCCCGAAAAATACTTCGCCAGCAGAGACGACCCTGTTTCATTAAGCCTCGAGAACATCGCAAGGCATCTTGGCGGAGGATGGAAACTCATGGATGAAGACACTATGGGATCTTTTGATTTAAAGGTATGGTTTGAACTGTATGACGGAACCTTTTCCGCCAGCAAAATAGCAGAAGGCTGGGGGGGTAATGTCATTCAATATTATGAAGGGCCCCGCGGAAATTTCGTTGTTTTGAACAAATTCGCATGGGACACCATCAAAGATGCTAAAGAGTTTTATACCGGTTTTCAAAAGATAGTCCATAAAATGTTCAAGAAAGTGGCGCGTGGCAAGAAAGGCGATTCTTTTTCCATACTTCAGACCGAAAACCAGTTCATCTATTGCGGAATTACTGGAAACGAAACTTTATGTATACACACAGACGCAAAAGCAAAGATAGATAAAGTGCTCAAGGGGTTCCCTGATTTTCCGAGATAGAACGGTTTTTGCCGTGTTTCTTACAACTCCCCGTTTCATTTTTTTCGAAAATTTCGCCCCAGACCTTTATACGTCAGCGGGCATCAATTCAATCAATCCCATAACCACTTCCTATATGGCCACCGCGAATATCACCGCCGAAGTTAAAATACATCGGTCTCTCGACAGCGATCGGATTGTTCGCTTTAATGAAACCGCTGACCCCCATTTCATCTGGCACAACTTCATTCAGGCGAATCGTGTATCTCGAACAAGGGGGAATTTTATAGTCTCTCACAACAACTTTGCCGCTTTGTGTCATAAACTCAATGCGGACGTCGCATTCATTTCGCTGTGGATTCAAAATTGTGTAGTAAGTTTCAAAATCTCTGGAAGTGCAGCCTTCCGCAAAAAGATATGAACTGGAGAGTTCAGTCGCTCCAATGCCCGTTTCTCCACCTTCCCTTTCCGTTTCGGAGCCGATACCGTAAATGAAGTAGGCGGAGCGCTCGACAACAACGGGCAGATTCGATCGAAGAATAGCCGAAACGTTCAGGTTATCCCCAACTTCGTTCAGGACATCCACAGTAAATCTGGATAATGGGGCAACGCTTTTCATAGCTTTATTTACCTTGCCTGCGTCTGTCATGTATTCAATCTCCACCCTTGCTTCTTTTTCGCCTGGATTAAGAATACAAAGCCATTCGTGGAAACCTGGGTGAGTAGCCCCCTCAGAAAAATACCAGGTTCTGCTGGGTGCGGTCGCCCCAACGACGCTTGACCCGCCAGCCGCGAAATTCCCATAGTTGAAATACATCGGGCGCTCCGCCGCGATCGGAATAGAAGAAGATATTTTCGCCGACACATCAACCCCGACACCAACATCGCGCGCAACATCAATCGTGTGCCTCGAATGAGGAGGAACAAAGTACGTTTTCTGGAGGGTATTACCCGTGTTTGTCATGTAGGTAACAACAACGCGAGCGGTACTTGTGTTTCCCGGATTCATCACGCAAATCCATTCTTCGAACTCGCCGGATAAGGGGTCTTTCCTGGTTGTTCCCTCCGCAAAGTAATAATCTTTGCTCAATCGATTTATTCCAGTGCAATTATGCCCCCCAAACCAGGAGCCTTTATACCTGAAATACATTGGTCTTTCCGCTACTATCGCGTGCTCATGAGAAGATATTCGAACAGAGACATGGTGACCTTCAGGAACAAAATCTTTTACTCTAAGTGTTTCCCTCTTCCTGCCCTCAAGCGCTCTGCGGGCGGAGATCACGCTGCCATCTTCGAGCATGAAGCATATGTCAACCAGAGCGATTTTATCACCAGGATTTACAAGGGAGATGAACTCCTCAAAGTCCGGAAGCGTGTTACCCTCGGCGAAATACCACTCTTTTGCAATATTTTCCACAATAACCTTTTTTAAGGAACGACCCTGATTCCCGGCAAAGTCATAAGCTAAAACACAGATCAAATGTTCCCCTTCTTTTACGCCGTTTATTCTCCATGAATACTCGAGTTTCCCGTTTCCCCGAACCTGCTTAACCTTTTTTCCATCAATAGAAAGAGAGAGAAATTCAATACC
>JACVIW010000151.1 GCA_015711695.1 Candidatus Geohydrothermomicrobium daggyaiense | reverse complement strand
GCGCCGATGTCTTCAGCGAGGTGCAACCTTTGAAGAATCGATGTGGTAAGAACTGTCAGGATGAATCCAATTCCAATTGATGCGATTGGCGGTAGAGCCGGCGCGCGGGTTATCCAGAGGATTAGATATAAGAGAAGTGCCGTTCCAGCCCCGAGTGGCAAGGCACTTGGCCATACTCTGCGGAAAGGGTTCAAAGATTGGTTTGCCCTTTCACCCTCGATGCGAAGTCCAGGAACGCACTTCCTCTGCAAAAATGCCTTCCTTGCGTTGCGAATAACCTCAACAGGTACGTGAAGCGTAACGAAAGTCACGAATAAAAGAAGGAAAAGACGGGTCATGAACGGGTGGGAATTGGTATTTCTGCCCACGAGAAAGAAGAAGCTCCCGCCGGGAATCACCGTGTTTATTGTTTATGAATATTGACATAAGGTTTCCGATATACGCCTTTTTACCCAGAGGTTCATTGCTGACCTCCGCGTGGCTTTTCTATAGTCCAGCCTTACCAGTTTGCCTGGATAATGACCTTTGAAATAATTTCTGAAGATGGCGTGCCTTAAAACTAACCCTGTGCACACCTTTCAGTCGATGCTATGAAATCGCATCCGGAAAACTTCCCTGATACGTCCTTAAAACAACACCTAATCAAACTTCTGGTGATCACCTTAAAACTATAAATAGTCTTATGAATCGCTTCGATGCTTGATTGTCCTTTAGACTGCAAACATCGGAGAATTAATATGAATACTATTCCCTTACTAAATTGCCGGGAAATCGGCCCCCCTTTCTAGGGGAAGTGTTCCGCATAAATCGGAAAATTTAGCTGCCTCGGCTCGCTGGATACTTATGATTAGCCTTATTTTCTCTTGCGACAACCTTTTATCATCCGGGACCCACTTAGAACCGCTTCGATTGAAATGCATGTAATGATTTTCTATTGGGCTGACTAGAATTTATCGCTCAGCTGTGAAATACTCGTCCTGTTGAATGATCATTGCATTTTATCAGGTTTGATAGTGCTTCTAACCAAAAATCCGATGGAAATCAGTATCTTTGTCATTCTTATTGACGCTCCCCCTCAATCGCTGCTCTTAATTCTTAATAACTGTATCCCCCTATTGTTCCCGTGCCCGCGCCCCTGTTGTTCCAGTAAATAGCGCGCTCGACCATTATCAGTCTGTTGGGCGTAAGGCATCTGACGAGAACCGAAGCCCTACCGTTAACCCCCGCATTCGCCATGTTGTCGGTCTTTCTCGAGTTCGCGTAAACAGTATCTGTAATTGTTACGACGCCTTCACCGCCTTCCCTTAGATACGAGACTTCCACGTCTACGGGAACAGGGTTAGGGTTTTGAACAAGTGTCCACGTCTCGCGACCTTCGGTTGTCTGTCCGTCAGGGAGATAGAAATTCCTGAATGGTCTTGGAAGACCTATCGAATCGTGGCACGCCTCCCCAAGCGCTGTTCCCTCACCCCAGTACATTGCTCTTTCTGCGATTATTGGTCTTGAACCGTGAACCCTCGTGGAAAAATCTCTGTTCGGAAGCACATCGTTCACCCTGATTGTCTCTCTCGAATTTGGAGGCATGCTGAAAGTTGGTTGAGGCACAGGACCCGAATCTGTCATGTATGTGATGGTGACGTTGACGCTTGTGCTGTTCGGGTTTTGAACCAGTATGTAAGTTGTGAAACCCCAGGCACTTGTTCCCTCGGCAAGGTAGTAGTCTTTTGCCTTTTCAGTTGTGCCGATTGAATCATGTCCCATACGGCGGTTGTTTCTGTACATTGCTCGCTCAGGGATAACAGGAACGTTTGACTCAACCCGGATGGATGCGTCATGCGAGCCTATGTCCCGTTCCATGTTGTATGTGCGCCTTGAGTTTGCCGGAACAGTTCTCGTGAATACCTGTGGCGGTGCTCCCTCTATCATGTACGTGATCCTGCAGGTTGCTGGCACTGGATTGGGATTCTGGATCAATAGCCAGCACTCAAACCCCCACTCAGATGAGCCTTCCGGCAAATACCATACCTCCGCTGGCGAGGGAACTCCCACAGAGCAGTGAGCCTCTGGAGAAGGCGCACCGTTTCCAGTCCAGACCATGGTCCTGTCCACCGAAATCGGTTTACCTTCATCGGAGGTGAGTTTTGTTGAGAAATCAAGGTTTGGTACGACCGTCTCGGGGTTTACTGTTGTCTGGCTCCTGGCAGGCAGCGTCAATGTGCCGCCTGGCACCGGTCCTGCCTCAGTCATGTAAGTAATTACAACATTGGTCGGCTCGTGATTTGGATTCTCAATCGTGATGTAAGTTGAAAATCCCCAGGCGGTTGTCCCCTCGGCGAGGTACCAGGTCTCACCGTAGTCAGATACTTTTTGTGCGTACAAGTCTCCTGATGCATCTATACGAGAATCCCGCCAGAAGATCATGGTACCTAATGTGCCGTCCGCACAAATAGCTGTTTCCCATTGAATACCGGTTGCGGTGCAAACGGATGCCCCGTTTGTCTGCCACTGCGCTGCTCCGTTTGGGTTCAGTTTCTGCGCGTATATATTCGTGTTCGGTGTGCGGCTGTCGTCCCAGGCGATTATCGTGTTCCCAAAACTATCGACTTCCATGGAAGGACGAAGCTGGTCCCCTGCGGCTGTGCATACAGGGACACCTTGAGCGGTCCATTTCCGGTTTCCGTTTGAGCCTATCCTCTGCGCGTAAATATCGTTATTCCCCGATCTATTGTCGTCCCATGCCATAACTGCCCCGGATTTCCCATCCGGTTTTATGGAAAGACCTGCCTGCTCCCCTGTAGCGGTACAGACAGCAACACCCTCTGTGGGCCAGAGCCGGTTTCCTTCCGAATCAAGATTTTGCGCGTATAAATCACCTGCTCCTTCTGAACGATAGTCCCGCCAGGCGATTATTGCACCACCAACTTCACATGGAACGATTACGGGATTGCTTTGCCCGCCCCCGACCCCGCATACGACAACACCGTTCGGTTGCCACAGATTGTTACCATCGGCATCGAGTTTCTGGGCGAAAATGTTACCCAGAGGGCTTGCTCGGAAGTCCTCCCAGGCTATGATTGTCTGCCCCGATGCGCTCAGGGCGATTACTGGTGCCGACTGAGTGCTTATATGGGTGCATACGGGAACGCCGTTTGTCGCCCACAGCCTGTTTCCGGCTGCGTCTACTCTCTGGGCGTATATGTCCCCCGGGAAACCGGAGCGGTAGTCTCTCCAGCATACTACAGCGCCGCTGGCACCATCAGAGGCGATATTTATCGATGAGACCCCGTTGGGAACCATACAAAGCGAGATGCCGTTCGAGTGCCAGAGGGGATTCCCGTTCAGATCAAGCTTTTGTACGTATGGATGTGGAACTCCAACTCTATTGTCGTACCAGGCTATGAGAGCCCCACCGTTTCCATCCGGCACGAGAACAGGGTTAACCTGATTATCTACTGCAGTGCATACCGGAACCCCGTTCGAATTCCACAGGGGAGTTCCCGCTGGAGAAAGCCTTTGAGCGTATATATCAGGATCACCTGAACGCCGATCTTCCCAGACGAGTATGGCCCCGCCTGAGCCGTCAGGCACAGACTGGACTCTTCTCTGTGTACCAGGGGCAGTGCACAGGGGTATGCCGTTATCCGTCCAGCGGTTTGAGGCGATACTACCCCCAAGAAGAAAAAAGATGAAAATTGATGCAGTAAGCGCTAAAAATAGAAACTTCCTGGATAAACGTTTTTGTAAAATCTTTCTTCTCACGTAAGCCTCCTTTCTCCGCGGCCAGGTTCCTTTGCGTCAATCGCTTG
Source organism: Candidatus Geohydrothermomicrobium daggyaiense (assembly GCA_015711695.1). Taxonomy (GTDB): domain Bacteria; phylum Actinomycetota; class Geothermincolia; order Fen-727; family JACVIW01; genus Geohydrothermomicrobium; species Geohydrothermomicrobium daggyaiense. The sequence goes on along the minus strand of JACVIW010000151.1, from coordinate 2,303 downwards.
CCAGAGCCTGACTTGTTCCGGTTGATGTCTTTTTTAAGGGAATCTAGAATACTCACTCACCTCGCTTTGAAATCAGATATTTGTTTCTTGCCTCAAATATTTTGCGACCACCCTCGCTAACAATTTGTATTGAGGATTTCCCAGCAATTATCGTCTTGGATATTTATGCTTGCTCTTTGCCGCTGCCGGTTGGCATTCCTCCTAAAGACCGTTACGCCTGGAGGGCTTTTGCCTCAAGGGAAACCTTATCCCGCTGCATCGTCAGAAGAGCACTTTCATATGATTGGAAACGGTGGTCTCGGGGTGCCGTGGAGGGAATGTGACAAAGTGGAGATTATCGAAAGGGTTTGAAGGAAAGGACATGATGTTTTCAGATAATGGCGCTTTTGAGGGAGAAGCTAAAATATCTACCATTAACAGTATGTGTCTCAAAATTGCAATTGCACTACGCACCTGTTTTCCTCTCATAGCGCTTGAATCATAGATGTGATTATACACCGTAAAATGATGCCTGGCACCAAATTAAACTTTTTTACCATAATTCACTAATATGGTTCGTAAAATTGTGCCTGGCGCTATAAAAGTTGAGTTCGGTGCGAAAGTGCGCATGAGAAACCTGGCGCATGGTTTGACGCCGTCCCGAAAGTAGTAAAAGACCTGTCAGGGAAATCTGCTGAACGACCCCAACCTGGTGACGTCCGAGGAGATATCACCTGGATATATGCCCAGATATAATTGTGCGTATTGGCCTTCCTCATTTTGGCAATATGGACTCCATGGATGACCTGAGTGCTCAATACCGCTGCGGTATCGGCTGCGGAGGGTTTCAGCTCGAAAAAGGCACCATTCAGGACCTCGCTTGCGACTCGCAAAGGAAACCCGAAACGCCTGATGCTTATAAGGTAGCTAGAGAAATAAAGGTAGTTAGAGAAATCCTATTTGCTGCTATCGAAAATTCCGGGATCGCCGCGAAGTGTGGGGATTGCTGATTGGGATTTTTTGCGAAGGATGCCGGTTGGTGTCCGTAGGAAGTTTTGACCAAAAGCATGGTGCGCGTTAAAGAAAGGAACCGATTGCTGTTGGAAATGCGCGTAAATAAGTTGTTTATGGGTTGGCTTAAACGGGCAATAGCATGGCTCAAGTCTCGCGTTTCGCAAAATCGAAGCACAGGGGTAAATATCTTAAACGTGAGGATAACAAGAAACATTGTTGATGCTTTGAGGAGCTGGTGTAAAGTTGTCTATTCATTATTCGACGTGCGATGTTTTCGGGTTCAAGAGTAAAGGTTCAGCTCTCCAGGATGAGGCAAAAAACCGCGCCGCTTCTATTCGTCTTCAAAGCTTCTAAGGAAAAGCGTTGCAATGAGCTTCTCAAAGAGAGGAATGATGCGCATATCGGTACAGCGCCCCACTTTTTATAGACCCGGGGCAATCTTTACCGCAGGCGCGTTTTTTGCTTTTCCCGCGTTATTAAAAATATTATAGCGACGAAATCCCACTTCCGGGGATGGACCGAGGATAAGTAACATTTATGTGGTAGCTCTTGTCAGAGCAAGCTTAAAGTTTCACGAAGAATGAGAAGAAGCCGATGTGCTGTCTTTCAATGTTGCTGATGACTCGTGAATGTGCGGATCTGATTTCCTCAAGTGCATATTCGAGCCGTTTGGCATTTACTGCACCTGTATGTTAGAAGTTCTTATGGCTCACCGAAACTGCGGCTATGGTCGGCGGAAAGACGCCCGTTTGTTTTAATAAAGGGATGGAGGTTATTCTCAAAAATAAATGGAGTCCGCAGGTTATGGAGGACGCTCTTGTTGCTCTCCTGTCGCCGAGGTTCTATCAAGATTTCCTCGGTTACGTATACGTGAACTATTTCTGTTCAAGCGACAGGATCAATTCTTTCAGCTGGAGCCCGAATATCCTGGCTTTTGGGGTGGATTAGCCTCACCGCAAGCTGGTGACGCGGAAACGGCTACATACCACGCAAGCCGGCTCGGCCAAGGACTTTCTTGTGCATTTCTTTTCGAACATTCGTTATCTCCAACGTCAACCTGATAGAATAACCTCACTCGACGAATAGGTTCTGCTGATCGTAAGACCTAAATCAAGGGGGGTTGGATATGGCGCTCGAATACGGGACTGATGAGTGGGAGAAAGAGTACCAGGCTGAAGTTGCGAAAAGACTCGAGAATCCGCAGCCATATATCTATTTCACGCCCGAGTGGATCGCTATCTATGAAAGGGCAATACAAAACGACGAAAAATATAAAGAAGCCGCAAAAGACTGGGAGGGAACAGTCGTAC
>JACVIW010000150.1 GCA_015711695.1 Candidatus Geohydrothermomicrobium daggyaiense | reverse complement strand
AAAGATAAGAGCCCCGCAAAGCATGAAGCGATTCGACCTGCCGAGAGAGGATCGCGGAAAAATTTTATGAAGGGCACCATCCACCATACGTGAAGCGGGGGTTTCCCATCGCTCAAGGAAACAAGCCATCTACCACCGAAAAGAGCCTCTTGAGCCCAGCGTATGTATATGCTCTCATCGTAAAAGATGGGAAGGCTTCGGATAAATATAAGCCTGGTAAGAAGATAAGCCGCGACAAGCGATAAGAACACAAGTGTCGAACGTTTCGCGAACCAGCCCTCTTCCAGTTTTGGCAATAAGGCTCAACTCCCTGATGAATCAGACACGAACCGGAATTGATTCTCTTTTCTCAGGAAAAGTTCATTACATTAAGTTTATTACCCTTATTACTCGTGATACCAGCAATCAAGAGCAATAAGATTCTATCCAACATCAAAGCTTTCTCCATCGCCCCTAACCGAAGAAACAAATAAGAAAGGTATCACCTGAATCGCACATAGCAGGTGAATATCGGAGAAACCGGTTCAGCGGTTTCCCGGTAAGAACGCCCAATACAACGCCCAATACATATCCTCCGGCCTGCTCGTTTATGATTATCGCAGAAAACCGAAACGGAACAGGATTTTAGAAAACTTATGGAAAGTTATAATCTCCGCCTCGTATGTATCGAATAAAACGCGCGACATGGAACAAGGATTCAGAAAAGTTATGGCGAGTCCATACCATTTTCTCTGAAAAAGCAGCCGGTTTCCCGATAAATCCACCTTGCTTTTCTTTTCAACTAAGAAAGTATAGTTCAAATATATAAGAACAAAAGAGATTGACACACTAACCATTAAACTTGAGGACACCAGGGAGGTAATGTGTGGAAAAAAATAAGACCGCAGCGCTTATCTTCGGGTCATTTATCATCTTCCTCCTCGCGGCAATTCTTTTCACCTACCCGCTAATCTCCAGCATGAACCGCATGATATTCCGTGCGGATAAACCCCATGATAGTATCGGAACAATAGCAAGTCTGTGGTATGCCAACTCCCCTTACGCGAAAGAATATGGAATCAATCGCACTAAGTTTTACGGCTATCCTTTCGGGGTCAACGTCATCGGCATTAACTATCCTTTAACCTCGACTCTCATGGTGAAGCTTGGGGACATCTTTGGACCGGTAGCAACATACAATCTTTATGCCCTTTTTTCCTATCCACTTGCGGCAACAGCGATGCTCATACTTATTCTTTATCTTACTGAATCATTCGCCGCGTCATTTCTCTCAGGCTTTTTGTACGCATTTTCACCCTGGCACGTATATCGAACATTCGATCAGGTAAGCCTCGCTCAAATCCATTTCCTTTCACTTTTCACGCTTTCCCTCTTTCTTATCATCAAGAGAAAAGACCTTGCCTCTTTCCTTTTCGCGGCACTCGTTTTCATACTTGCCGCATACACAGACATTCATATAGCGCTTTTCTGCGCCCTTTTCCTCCCGGCAATCGCAGTCTCACTGCTCATTAAAAGACTCACGAAAAAACCGCAGCAAATCAGGAACGCGGGCATTAGCAATAAGAAGAAATACGCATTATACGCCCTGGTCTCTCTGGCTATAACAGCCTTCGCAGTGTTTCCGATTGTCAGCAAATCGCTCAAGAAAGACCCGAAGTGCCGCAAGACGCGAATTTCAGGACAGCCGAGCGGGTTATAGCGTGTTCCGCAAGACCATGGTTCTATCTTGTTCCCCCGCCACATGCCATCCTGTGTAAAGGTATGAGTTATTCATTCGCCAAAAGAAGGCTTATTTTCATTGACGAACACCAAGCCGCTTGCTATCCGGGAATAGTTGTCATAAAACTCTTTTTCTACTGTTTCGCACAATACATTCCCCGGAAAAAATCGACTCCCCCCAAAACAAAGAGCGAGACGAAACCCCAATGAAGAAAAAACTGATTCAACACCTGCAGAACAATGCGCTGATAACACTACCGCATCTTCAGTACAAACGGTAAACAAAGATATCTTGAGGCTCGCGGTTTTTTCTCTCGCGATTTACGCGGTCTTCGAGTTCATTCTCTCAATGCCCCCTGAAATAAGCATCGGCTCAATGTCCATACCCACCCCCTCCCTCGCCCTTCGCGCGCTCGCGCCACCATTCAGGTTTTACTCGCGTTTCGGCCTTGTTGTGGTTTTTGGCATGTTCGCGTTGGGAGCCATTGGTTCTCACAAATTTGCTTCCCGGCTCAATATCTCAATGATGAAGAAACCTCTCGCGGTCACCCTCGTATTGATTCTCTTTTTCATTGACACATCAATAGTTCCCCCATCGAGAGCAAATGACATATCCCAGCCGCCAGAGGTTAGAAAGAAACTCGGTCTTATTGACCATAAGGCGCCTGTCTGCATTTATCCGATAAACCCCCGTCATTATGAGATGGAGATATCGTACTATTATTTCCAGAAGTTCCATCAGCATCCAATGCTCAACGGCGCTAAGCCATGGGCAACCGCTTATCAATACAGCATGGTGATAACCGACCTATTCTCTGAATACACTCCCGAAGCGCTTATAACACTTGGAGCAAGGTACGCGGTGGTGCTGAGTGATTACTTCAACAAACAACTCCCCGGGAAACTAAAATTCGACCCAAATCGAATGCCCGCAAGGTTTAAGTTGATAGAAAAAGCAAAAGACGGGTATATCTATGAAGCCATATCCGGGCACGCGGACGCTGTTCCTCTTTTCGTCTCAGGATTCACTCAGTTAGTTTTCCTTGAAGACGGGAACGCCTGGACCGCGATGCTTGAAAGGGAATCCCGCATAGACATCATCAATCACGCAGCCATGCCTTTGAGAAAAACGCTGAAGATAACGTTAATAAACCCGGGCCCTGAGGCAACCTTGAGCGCATACCTTGACAGCAAGGACGTCGGAAAGGTAAACATCCAAAAAGGGGTGGGAGAAGTCACTATACCAGACCTAGCGCTTGAAAAGAAAAAGCATACTCTGACACTGAAATGGGATGGAACTCCGGTAAAGGAGTCGGGTGAATTGTTCAGGATGGAAAGCGTAATAGACCTGTTTCTCGTTTTTTCGAAGGTATCGCTAAACTAAACCAAGCTTTATAATTTCCTGGCGAGACAATTTTTTGTTATCTTGGAAATACTTGAATCAAAAATGAAAAAAAGGGAGTCTTGCAGAATCAAGAAAAAAATCGTAGATTTCACAACAGCTTTTCCCGTAAAGCATCCCGAGTCTCCTCTCATAATCTTTCTATTCATCTTATTTTTTCTGATTCGCTTGGCGACATCAGCAAAAACCATAACATCCTGCGACGCAGGCGATTTCCTTTCCGCTATTATTACCACGGGAAACTGCCATGGTCCCGGGTATCCTCTCTATCTCATGACAGCAAAAATATTCACTGTCCTTTTTCCATTCGGTTCAATTCCCTTCCGCGCAAGCGTTTACTCCGCGTTTTTCGCGTCTATCACATGCTGCCTCGTTTACCTAATCGTTTTGAGAATAACGAAAAGCAGACTCGGTGGTCTTGTAGCCTCAATCTCTTTTTCTTTCTCATACACATTCTGGTCTCAATCCGTTATTCCAGAGACATACAGCCTGAACGCCTTCTTCATAGCGCTCATGATACTGCTTGCGCTAAAATGGGAAAATCTTATAACTTCCGGCGAGAGGAAAAAGGCGAATAACACGCTCCTCTTACTTGCCTTTATAGCGGGGCTTTCGCTTTCAAACCATATGACCGCCGCGTTTGCCATTATCGCGGTTGTGATATTCCTTCTTGATACTGACATAAAGGCGGCGTTGAATTTGAGAAACATCCCGAGAATTCTCCTTTTTTTCATTCTCGGTCTTCTTCCCTATATCTATATCCCAGCAGCCGCCTTCAGAGGGCCAGCATACAACTTTGGCGACCCATCAACCCCGTTAAGATGGTTTCAGCACGTAACAATGCACTACCAGCGCTCCGGTCTTTTCAGATATCCGCTCATTTTTATGCCCGCAAGAATTTTTCGCTTCACGAAATCCCTCCTCACCGAATTCCCCTACATCTGGTGGCTGGGATGGACCGGACTTGTTCTTTCTTTTAAAACAAAAAACCGCAGACACGCTGCATTTCTTTTTCTAACCTTTTTGTTTTTGACCATACCGGTCATGCTATATCGTCAGCAGGAGGCTATCCTCAGAGCTCATTTCTATTATCCAGCATACATGGTCTTTTCTGTATGGATCGGCTCAGGCGCGGTTTTTTTGCGCGAAGCTTTGAAAGATGCTCTGGGAAATATTAAGTACTTCTTTCAAAAGTTCGCCGCGGGAGCCCTGGCGCTTCTGCTGCTTGCGACATCTTTCATTTCCATTCCCCTGCATTACGCGAAGGTAGATAAGAGCGATTACCACCACTCAAGAAAAATGGCGGAAAATATCATAAAGGGAACAGAAAAAGACGCCATTGTTATCATTGATAACGACAATGTGTATTTTCCTGCAAGATATATTCAAATCTCAAGGAAACTCAGACCCGATGTAAGGCTTGTTCTGCCAGCTGCCGTCAACGCTCCAGGATTCGAGGGGAAAGATCTGCTGCTAAGACAAACCACAAATGATAAAAAAATCAAGGGCTCTAAACTGGTGAGGATTATCGAGAAAAACTTCCACGACACCCCCGTATACTACACCTATGAGGGCTTTGTCGATCACTCCTGGAGTTATGAGTGGAATGGTTATTCACTAAAGGTGAGACCACCGGGAACGCCAGACCTTGAGATCGTTTCAAACAAAAAAGCATTCTTAAAATATCCTCTTTATAAGAACAAGAAAAAAATCTCCCACCTTGACTCGGACGCAAGAGAAGCGATATCGTTCCCGCTGATAATGCTTGCAACCTATCGTGTCGGGCGCAACGAATTCGATGAAGCCATCCAGGTTTACAAACGCATCACCGGTTTCTTTTTAAAAGACCATTATGTCCCCTCCCTTTATGCCTGCCTGACATTTTCTAACGTTTATGAATTCTACGGACTTGCGCTGAACAGTCTGAAGCACTACACGGAAGTAATAAGACGCATTCCTCTAGCGAGAGAGTTCAATCCAGATTTCAGGACGACTCAACTCGCTTTCGCATACAGGATGTTGAATATGAATTACGAGGCTTTGAAAGAACTCGATTCTTTCATCATATTCAATCCAAGAGACGCCTACGCTTACCGGGAGCGGGGGGCGATATACTTCAATACGGGAAACATTAAAGAGGCAAGCAAAGACCTCGGCAAGGCTGTTGAACTTGAGCCACAAGACCACCAGTCACGATTTATCTACGCGCTCTCGCTTCTGGAGCTCGGAAAGAAGAATTTAGCCGTAAGGGAACTTAAGACAATCATAAGGAAGGTCCCCGAAAGTGAGTGGGCACAAAAGGCTAAAGATATTCTAAAAGCCGAAAGTCTGCGAGATGAAGAACAGTGATATTAAAACATTTTATATTGCTCGAGTATCCCCTCACTCAACAAACCCGGGTTTCGCCAGTTTAGTCTATCTTTGACAAAATCCCCCGGATTCATCAAGTTTCACGCCTGACGCCAGTTTCTACGGTCCTGTTCACGGGGCTTAATTCTTCCCTCGATGTAACCATAGGCATAAACAATAAAAGTAATAACACAGACAGGAACATGAAGGGCCCACGCGATATCTCTTTTCCTGATAAAGCCTTTCAAAGCCTGTAAGACGAGCGGGAAAATTAGCAGACAGTAAAGGATGAATTTCGCGACGCCAGCTTTCGAACCGCTTCTCCAGGGATAGGAGCGCATGCCCATTGACTGGTAATACATATAATCCCGTACCCTTCGAAGTTGTTTGCGGGTAAATATTTTAAGACCTCGCCCGTAAAGATGAACGATCCCGATCTTGACCTTCGCAAATTTGCATTCACCGGATGCCACAAGATTCTGCACGAGATCAATGTCAAACAGATAATCACCATAGTTTAGTTTCTCCAAGGCTTCTTTCCGAACGATGAAGCCATTCGCGCCAATTGTCGGCACCTTGCCCGGCTCAAGTTCGACCAGAAGATAGTCACCCATATCGACACTTTCAATATTTAGCCCTGTCCATTTTCCAGAAAGCGCGC
>JACVIW010000149.1 GCA_015711695.1 Candidatus Geohydrothermomicrobium daggyaiense | reverse complement strand
TTCCATGCTATAACGTATACGAGACTAAAGATGGATATATCGCAGTGGGCGCCCTTGAAGAGAAATTCTGGAGCAGACTGTGTGAGATACTGGGTAAGCCTGAGTTCATAAAGGAGCAGTTTAATCCGGAAAAGCATGATGAAATATTCCGGTGGCTTGAAGAAACTTTCAGGCAAAAAACAAGGAATGAGTGGATGGAGATTTTTCAGGGCGAGGATGTCTGCGTGAGCCCGGTACTTGACCTTGCTGAAGTATGTCTTGACCCCCAGGTTCAGCATCGGAAGATGATACTTGACATAGATGATGAAAAGGCTGGGAAAATCAAGACAATCGGCATCCCGGTCAAATTTTCGTCGACACCTGGCTTAATAAGGGGATCGGCACCTTATCTCGGCGAGCACACTGTGGAGGTATTGAGGATGATAGGCTGCTCTCAGGAGGAGATTGACAAACTTTTAAATGAAGGAGTCGTTTATCAGCATAATTACCGCAAGGAGTATTGATTTCGATGAAGGATTCAACGAAACGTGCTTCCAGAATGCTTGGAACTGATAATGCCGAAAAAGCAATTCATATGTATTTATACGCAAGGTATCTGCCTCATTACGTATATCATTTATCCAGAGCAAGCGGCCTTGTTGAAAGGAAACCCCCCTTTGAAATTCCGCCTGAAATTGAGGAAATGATTGAGATTATAACGAGGAAGGTATCAAAGGATATCGTCTCAACGGAAACATCAACATACCACGGCAAGATAATACCGCATAAGCAAGCGATTGATCTTATAAGTGTGGATGAAGACATCGAGTTTAAAAACCTTGAGAAGATTGTCCCCTACAATATTGCCCGTGACATAATTCTTGAAAATCCGTTGAAAATCGCTGTGTTTGACTGCGCCTGCAGGTTGCTTCACAACAACCCATGCGAGCCCATCGACGTGTGTATGGCGGTGGGGGATCCGCTGGCGTCTTTCCTCGTGGAGCATGAAGTTTTGGGCGCAAGAATGGTTTCCGTGGACGAAGCCGCTCAAATACTCGAGGCAGAGCATAAAAGGGGTCGTGTACACGGTGCTTATTTCAAAGATGTGGTAGGGGACAGGTTTTATGCTCTGTGCAATTGCTGTGCATGCTGTTGTGTTGGGATGAAGGCCTGGACACGTCTGAGAATCCCGATAATATGCCACAGCGGGTATTCTCCTGTGGTTTCAAATGAATGTGATGCATGCGGGGAATGTGAGCGTGCCTGCCCCTTTGGCGCGATACACATGGAGGAAACTTCTGTAATCGACGCGGACCGCTGCATGGGTTGCGGGGTTTGCGAGGGTAATTGCCCGATCGGTGCGATTACCCTAATTCCTGATCCTGTTAAAGGTGAACCACTCGACGTCAAAATGCTTATGGAGAAAGGTTAAGCAAACAACGCACATCTGGAGAGCTGCGAACTCGGGATAGTGATTTCTACGCACTAAACAATATTCAAAAGATCAAAAGATGAATATCATACCTGATAGCAGGGATTCAAGTGCTTTATTTCTCATAATTAATGCTAATATTATGTCCAAATGTTTTTCGGCGCGTCACTTTCAAGAATAGCTGTGATCTCAATCGCGGTTTTAGGATGGTTTTTCTGTGCCTTCTACACCGCGGAGACGGCGAACACTTATGGTTCGGATTATTCCCTCTGGCTTATAATTGGCATTCTTTTAGGACCTGCAAGCATTCCTCTTGCTCTTATATATTTCAGGCTATCCGGTGAAAGATACAGAAGAAGAAAATACTCGGTTGACGGGAAGTCCGATTTGCCGAAGATGGTCCGGTGCACGAGATGCGGTGAGTTTGTTCCTGAGAGTTTCGAAAGATGCCAGTTTTGCGGCGCAATCATAAGAAAGAGAAAAAGGTTCATTTAGGTTATTTTGATCCAGAAACAAACCCTTGAAGCGACACGGTCGCAATATCGTTTTTTATAATTGATATGTTTGCCCTTTGGAGCAGTCCGCTCATTATTGGTTATAATCTTTGTTTTGAAAAACTAATTTGTTTTTAAGGTTGAAAATTATCGTTCAAATGATATTGATAGTTATTGGTTTTGATTTCTCTTGAAAGGGAGGCAGATTGAACGTAGAGACATTTACAGATCTTTCATTCGGGACAAACTGCTATCTTGTTTGGAAGGAGGGCTCAAATAAAGCAGTGCTCATTGACGCTGGGCCAGCGACCCGGTCAATACTAGATTTTCTTGAGCGCAACGGTCTTGAACTTGAGGCTATTCTTCTAACACACGGACATCCTGACCACGTAGTGGGAGCTGCTGAAATCTCTGAAACTACCGGGGCACCAATATATATCCATGAAACAGACGCACGGATGATTCAGCTTATGCCGCCTACGATTCTTTCCATGCTGGGCATTGATGAAATAAAGTTCCCTGATAATTACAGGTCTATTGATGATGGGGATGTCTTGAAAATTGCCGGCATGGAAATAATAGTTCTTCATACGCCCGGTCATTCGCCGGGGAGCGTAAGCTTCCATGTTGACAATGCAGTATTTGATGGGGATTTAATCTTCAGAAATTCTATCGGCAGAACGGATTTTCCGGGGGGAGACTTCGAGCAACTCGCACGATCAGCAAAAGAAAAGATTTTCTCGCTCCCCCCGGATACAAAAATATACCCAGGGCATATGGGTCCAACCACAGTGGGCTGGGAGAAACGGACTAACCCGTTTCTCCTGGGGGTATAAAAGATTAATCTTTCCTGGTTTATACTTCTTTAGTTGAAATGGCGTTTGACCCTATCCCCAGCTCTTTCGATGTTTAAGACATTTGAGGGTTTGAAGTATTGTATGGTTGCTATGTGTGCAGAGAGTGTGGCAAACCTCTTTCGTAAAAAGCCAGCATGACTTGAAGCAATGAAAGTGCTGGAGCTTGTGTTAACAAAATGGCAGCATTATTCGGACAGTAATTCTGATATATGAATAAATAATTTTCTCACCGCTCGTGTTTTCTTAAGAAATATCCTGATGAGTAAGAACGGGAAACTTGCGCGCATAAAAAGCAGGTTTTCATTACCGTCTCTTACTGTAAAAAGGAGATCCCCAGAGACAGTAATCGGGAAAAGTCCAAAGGGATGAATGGCGTGGTTGGTTGCAGAACTTTTGCTTCTAAAATGTATTTTTAATGAACGGATCCCCACAGTGGATTTAGAATCAATCTTCACCTGCTTGCTCCTGTCCAGGAGGATTTTTATTGATTTCTCTGTCTCATGTGAACCGCGCGTTAACAGGGTATACACTTACAGTTATAGTTCCCGGTTATATTAGTGAAACTGTTTTACGACGAAGGGGAATAAGTACGGCAGTAGCAAAGAGGCCCGATGTCGGTATGCTTCGTGGAGGCTATAAAATACACGGCTTTTTAGAGAAAAAGCAAGTCAAAAATCTGAGTCTGCAGAGAAGAACAAAGGGGTATTATTTCTGTATGGACAGGGGAGTATAGGAGCGCAGATAATCACGGTTAATATAAATATATAAGATACAAAGGCACAGTTGAGAATTCTCCACGTTCTTCCATGACAAAAAAGCAGACGAAATGGCACGAGTTTTAGAATTCATCAAATTTAAAACAAAAAGGTTCACCGCCTTAAAATGAGTCTTTTTGTCTTCTCTACTGACTTGAACACGAGAAATGGTACGTAGAGACGAAAATTTTTCATCTGTTTTCGCGTCGAGGCATGCGTGTGGTTTTCTACCTCTACCTGGGAAGATGTAAGTTTTCCAATAGCGTTCACGCACCAGTTCATGCCATGGGTGACCCATTGGAATCTGGTCCTGATGGAAAGGCGCGAAAAACCCGCGAGTCTCATGCATGCCGAAAGCGATTGTTCAGAGAAAAAGTTCAAATGTGTTAGTGGTTCCTTGAGAACACGCCATTCCCTGAAAGCACCCAAAGGAACTTCAACATAAATCGCCCCGTTTTCACAGAGATTGGAGGCAAGTTCGCTTAGAAGGGTCACGGGATCCAGAGAATGCTCGAGTACGTGGGAGAGCAGGATCAAATTAAAACGGTAATGGGCTGGAATATCATCCAGGCTTTTCCCCAGATAATCAACTCCCTGAGGCATTTCCTGCTTCACCAAGTCAACCACGCAGCATTCGTTTTTTTCTGCAAATGGCACAAGGTTGTGCCCCTGGGCGCCTCCGAAATCAAGAATACGCATTCCTGCTACGGGGGCTCCGAGAAAGCGTTCAATTTCAGCCTTTATGCGCTTAGCCCTCTTTTCTATTTTCCTAGGAGGGTCCAGTTTAGATCGCAGACGAGCGCTCTCAAGACTTTCGATCACGGAGTATTTAACTGCAACTTCGTCTGGGGTCATCCGGGGATTCGTGAACATCAACCCGCATTGACTGCAGAGAATCACCTTTATCCTGATTTTATCCGTTCCCGGAAGTATGTGCCTGAATAATATCCACAATCTCTCGGTCGCGTAAGGGACATGGGCTGGTGGTGGATTAGGGCAGTCTATAGGCTTATGGAAAACGTGATCCTTTACAATCACAAGTTCTTGACTCCCGCAAACCGGGCAGTCATAAACTTCAATCATGTTTTCCCCTGGCCTCCTGAATTTTGCAATGGCTCTCTTCGCGCGCGAACAGCGCGAATATCCAGCGTTCGCGGTGGTGGTTTATTACAGGTAATCGAACAACCAAATTTCGAATCACGGAAAAAATCTTGAATTCGGACGAACTTTTTGATGATGGCACTTTTTCAAAAAATGATGAATATTCGCACTTGGGGCAAGTATTATTTTCAAACGGCAGGTATCGCTTGAGAATTCTATGCCTCACGAAGAGCTCCAAAGCGCTTGGGGTCCTTATCTGCTCACCAGCTTTGATAAGTTTCTTTAATACGAATCTGGGAAAAAGAGTTTGAATTTCTCGGGGTGAATAGGAGCGGACATGATGGAAAGCATTGAACTTAAAAGAGCAGCAGGGGCAAACCGTTGTGTTCTTCTCGAGGTTTTCCTCATTTGGAATGGAGATTATGATGTATCTTCCCGCTACTCTCTGGATTTCTGAAAGGGCGCGTTGGTAATCTTGTTCGGGTATGTGTTCAAGGACTTCCGAGGCTATTACCGCGTCCCACGCTTTTTCAGGAAAGGGGATTTCGGCCACAGACGCCACCACGGCTGGATGCCTTACACTTTTCAAAGCTTGCTCACTGATGTCAAGGCCCATGGCTGGGATCCAGTCAATCTTGTTGATTATCAAACCGTTACCGCAGCCTACTTCAAGAACAGATGCTGTATCATTGGGGAGAAGCGAGATGATTATCGAAGCTCTTTCTTCATCCCTTCTCAATACAGTCCTCGATCTGGAGCTCCAGAGACAATCGTAGTGTTTTTTAATGCGCTCGTCGTTCATTTTTTCATTTTATCCGACAAAACCACCGATAAATTCTACCCGCTCGTGGTTTTTTAAGATCAAGCCCGCTAAGCATAAGTTCCATTTCTCATGGTTTCCTATTCGCCTATCTATTATTCCCATGAGGCGGAACATCTCTCCAGAATGCTTTTTGCATAGTATAGTAAAAGAGTGGATATCCGTGGATGGTTGCAAGGATCAAAATCTTTTAGCGGCTTTCGCATTTCAATTATACTCGCTCAGGCGAGGCTGAGTTTACTAAAGGCTAAAATACCGGCAGAAGCGAAGACTTTAACACGAGTTTCTACTTCATAATGAACCATTTCCTTGTGTAAATGGCTCCCGTATACCGCTTTTTCCGCTGACGAAAAATCCTTGATTCCTGCCGTATTTCCGTGTTTGACCAGAATATCTGGATTTGAAGTGATGAAAATACGTTTCGGAAAATCCAGACTAAAAGTAAGGTCTAACCTTTCTCGTAATCCATGAATCACCTAGGCCAACATATATCCTTGACATGATAGCGAGACTGACGGTTGGCTTACGCTGGTTTTTTTCCGGGACCGATCAGAATGCTGATAGATCCGAAAAAATACAGCGTGGACTGGTCAAGTTACCCGGCGCTGCTTTGAGTATGCTTCCTTGCTGGACGTGCTTGAGACGGCCGGTCTCTTTCCCGTCATAAGGTTTAGTGGATTGGGATACGATACAAGGCGGCGTTAAAATAAGC
>MU158461.1:4886-6286 GCA_015711695.1 Candidatus Geohydrothermomicrobium daggyaiense | reverse complement strand
AGCTTTTTAAAGCCCTAACGCCACTGCTCGAATTGCCCGACGACCGGCCTGAAGACGTAAAAAAGAAAGCTTGCGCCTTTTCCAAAATGCGAGAGAAGGGTACGAAACTCTGGCGCGATGAAACAGCCTCGAGTATCTGGACAGCAGCCTTCTTCTCACGCTTCACCCATGAAAATATCGAGAAGAAGCAAATACCAACAACTGATGATCTCTGGACCTTCATGGGAAACGAAAGCGGAGTCGATGCGCGCATTCCAGCATACGCGGAGAAACTCGCGTTTGACTTTAAATTCTTCCACTGGTCTTGTGTCTTCCCTGAAGTGTTCTCTGAAGGCTCAGAAGGAGGCTTTGACGTTGTCCTGTGCAATCCGCCCTGGGAGCGAATCAAGCTCCAGGAGCAGGAGTTTTTCGCAAACAGGGATGAGCAGATAGCCCGCGCCCCTAACAAGGCGGAAAGGGGAAAGCTCATCAAAAAGCTAAAGGAGACAAATCCTCATCTTTGGGAAGAATACCAGAGCGCTTACCATTACGCCGAGGCGCTGAGCAAATTCCTGCGGGAAAGCGGCAGATTTCCGCTCACCGCAAGGGGCGACATCAACACCTATTCTGTCTTCGCAGAGCTTATCTTAAACCTTATAAAACCATCAGGCAGAGCCGGCATCGTTATCCCAACGGGAATCGCAACCGACGACACAAACAAACGTTTCTTCAAACATCTATTCGAAAATAATCTAATCGTAAGCCTTTTTGATTTCGAAAATCGTGAAAAGATATTCCCGGCTGTAGACAGCAGGACAAAATTTTCACTTCTTACCGTCCGCGGCTCATCTAACAAAGAGGCACCCCCAGCGCAGTTCGCATTCTTCCTGACATCCACTTCTCAAATTGATAATGTTCACCGTCGCTTCACCCTGTCGGCAGGCGATCTCAAAGCGCTTAACCCTAACACCGAAACCTCCCCCATCTTTCGCACAAGAACAGACGCTGAGCTCACCAAAGCAATTTATAAGCGCGTTCCCGTGCTCGTAAACGAAAAAACTGGCGAAGACCCATGGGGCGTGTCATTCTCGAGGATGTTCGACATGGCGAATGACTCACATCTTTTTCGCACCCGAAGAGAACTTGAGGAAAAGGGGTATCGCCTGCATGGAAACCGATTTGAAAAAGGGGATAGTATCTACCTTCCCCTATATGAAGCCAAAATGGTATGGCACTTTGACCATCGTTATGGCACTTTTGAAGGCGTCACCTCGCGCTCAAATACACAGCTGCCAACACCGACCTCTGTCCAGCACGCAAATCCCTCTTTTCTTCCCCTTCCCTGGTACTGGGTTGAAGCCACTGAGGTTGAATCACGCCTCAAAAACTGGGACAGAAACTGGCTTATTGGCTTCCGTGAT
>MU158461.1:0-4876 GCA_015711695.1 Candidatus Geohydrothermomicrobium daggyaiense | reverse complement strand
GGAGACAAACTACCCCTGTTATTTATAAGTAAAACCTCAACAGTTGAAATCCTCTCTTTCTACGCGAATGCCTCAAGTATAGTGTTCGATTATATCGCAAGACAGAAGATCGGCGGAGTTCAAATGGGTTACTTTCATCTAAAACAATTGCCTATCATTCCGCCTGAAAGATATCGGAAAAATGAACTTAATAACATCGTCCCATGGGCTTTAGAGCTTACATTCACATCATGGGACATCAAACCTTTCGCCGATGATATCTGGCGCGACGCAGATGAAAGCCTCCGCAACGCAATCAGGCAGCAATGGGAAGAAAACAGATCTACAACTGGCGGACATCGCTTAGATTCACCCACCTGGGCGGAAATCGCTGATGACGGAATTCCCTTCCCTCCTTTCAAATGGGATGAAGAGCGTCGCGCGCTTTTGCGCGCCAGGCTTGACGCCTGTTACGCAAAACTATACAGCCTTTCCCGCAAGCAACTTCGCTACATCCTCGATCCAAAAGACTTAACCGAGAAAGAGCTTGAGGACATCCTCGATCCCTTTGAAGAAATCTCAGACCCGCTGGATGAATCCGCCTATCTTAAGCGCTCAAACTCATCAACCTTCCCGGGCGAAACATTCCGCGTTCTTAGAAAAAAGGAGTTGAAATTTTTTGGCGAATACCGCACCCGCCATCTGATACTCGAAGCCTTTGAGCGTTTGACTTGAGCATCGACAGAAAGGAGGCACATGAGCGCCAATGAGGTTAACAGCATTCTGGAAATGCTATTAGAGGAGCTTGAGAAAATTCTTCTCTCTGAAAGAAAAAAGGCGGCCCAAGCTATCGAGAAGGGCAAATACGAAAGTTCAGAAAAGATTAGCCGCTTATGCCAGGAGATAGAAAACTTCGAGGCGAAGGTGAAACTTTTGAAAAAAGAATGGAAGCAAATTGACCGTCTCACCCGAACAAAGAAAAATCCCCCTGTCTGGAGGAGAGCGGAACCGGGAGAAAAGACACATGAAGACTGCTATCGGGAGCCGCTCCTTATCAGTCTTCTCGAGATGGGCGGTTCTGCTTCTGTCAGGGACGTGCTCGACCAGGTTTACGACCAGATGAAAGACAAGCTAAAACCTATCGATTTCGAGCCTGTTCCATCGAGAAAGTCTGAAATAAGATGGTGTAACACCGCAAAATGGTGCAGAAAGACATTGACAACCGAAGGATTGCTTTCCAGCCAATCTCCCAGAGGCATCTGGGAGTTAACCGAACAGGGGCGCGAGGAAGCAAAGCGATTATTAGAGGAACGAAATGATTCACGCAGCTGATCCTTCCTTAATTCGGCGCCAGGCACCAATTACAGTTTTCCACATTTTCGTAAAACGGTCTCGTAAATCGTGGACGAGCGCAAAATTACGCCTGCGAACTCGCTGGAAATTAGATGGAAATGAAAACACGCAGTTGGAAAAATCTCGTTTGCTTTTACCGCTTAACTGATTTAACCATGAGGGTTTTGGTTGGTAGGCCAGGGAGGAATCGAACCTCCGACACCCGGATTAAAAGTCCGGTGCTCTGCCAACTGAGCTACTGGCCCGTCAATATTCTAAATGAAAATCACTCGTATTTTTAGAGAGTGTTAAAGAAAATATCCGGCTAGGATTAGCGAGCTCTCTCAGTCGCCAGCACCAAACGCTTGTATCTCGAGTTCAAAATTTTATGGACCCGCATTAGTGGAGAATTATCCCTGTAAACAATGAGATGCGTCCCCGTCTCGGACAAAATTTTGAATCGGGGCATGACGAAAAAATACATTATCCCTGTCGCAAGTAGCGAAAAGCATTTCTCTCCCCTGGGCGGGTCAAATACGCCGATACATCCGCACAAATACAAGGGATACCGCATGGCGAGCGCGTTAGCGCGCTTTTCAGTGCCTGAAATGCCTTTTTCCGGTAAAAACCATGGAAATCTGGTAGCGTTCACAGAGCTCTATTACTTCATCATCCCTGATAGAACCTCCTGGCTGGATTATCGCCACCGCGCCCGCTTCGGCTATTTTTTGCACCGCGTCTGCAAACGGAAAGAAAGCGTCACTTGCCGCCACGCACCCGCTTGTGCGGTCGCTCCCGGCTTTTTCGACCGCGATCGCCGCGGCGTCAACCCTGCTCATCTGCCCAGCACCAATGCCCACAGTGGCAAGGTTTCTGGCAAGCACTATGGCGTTGGACCTTACGTGTTTGCAGGAGCGCCACGCAAAGATGAGATCCTTCCACTCTCGCTCGGAAGGCTCCCTTTTCGTGACGACCCTCATCTGCCGCGGATCGCAGGCGTCCGTATCCATGTCCTGAACGAGCAGACCTCCGTCAATCTTTTTGTAATCGCGCAAATCCCCCTTCTCAAAACCCCATCCCTCAAGCGACAGTATTCTCAAATCTTTTTTTTCTTTTAGAATTTCAAGCGCCTCGGCGTAATAACCCGGCGCGACGAGCACCTCTATGAACAAATCCCTCATGGCATTTGCGCATGCCTCGGTAACCTTGCGATTGAACGCGATAACTGAGCCATACGCCGAGACAGGGTCACACTCTAAAGCTCTCCTGTATGCCTGGGCGAGGTCCTGGTGAACTGCGATGCCGCAGGGGTTGTTATGTTTAACGATGACGCACACCGGGTCAGGAAAATCGAGCGCGCACTTCCAAGCGGAATCAGCATCAAGAAGGTTGTTGAATGAAAGTTGCGGTCCCGAAAGGTGAAGAGAGTTAGCCAGTGAACCGTGAACGGGAGGGCGTTCGGAGTAAAGGGCGGCGGACTGGTGCGGGTTTTCCCCGTACCTTAGGATTGCTTTCCTGTCGTAGGCGAGTTCAAGCCTTGAGGGAAAAAGCCCTTCATCCTCTGTGCGGGCACCCGCCCGATTGGCGACCTGGGCTTCGGATAGCTCCTGCTCGCTGGAAAGATACTCCCATATCATCCTGTCGTACTCGGCGGTGTGCCTGAAAGCCTCGACCGCAAGCAGCCTGCGGGTCTCCTCGCTCAGTTCTCCATCCCTCTCCTTCATCTCTTTGATAATTTCAGGATATCTCTCGGGGTTGACAACAACGGCTACATGTTCGTGGTTCTTCGCCGCTGCTCTGAGCATCGCGGGTCCGCCTATGTCTATCTGCTCGATGGCTTCCGCCCTCGAAAACCCCGGTTTTGAGACGGTTTCCTTGAAGGGATACAGATTCACAACGACCATATCTATCGGCTGGATCTTCTGGTATTCGAGTTGCCTCATGTGCTCAGGTTTGTTTCTATCAGCGAGTATTCCGCCGTGAATTTTCGGATGGAGAGTTTTCACCCTCCCGTCAAGCATTTCTGGAAAAGAAGTGACCTCAACAACGGGAATAACCTTTATACCTTCCTGCCCCAAAATCTTGTATGTGCCGCCTGTCGAGATGATCTCCACGCCCTGCAGAGAGAGTTCCCTGGCAAACCAGACGATATCTTTTTTATCGGAAACACTTATTATTGCCCTTTTGATCTTCGGCATCCCATCTCCTTTCTTCTATGACAGTTAAGATTCTAACCGATAGCATGAAAATCCCGCGCCTTAAATGACCAGAGGCAAAATATCAAGAAATCCGCTCCCTTTCATCCTTTCAATTTCCTACTTCTATAAGCCCCCAATTCTGCGCTTTTTTGCCCCAATTGAAAATCATTCTGGACCCTACCTCCGTGACGCGGGGTTGTCCCTTCGCAACCGGTTAATTTCCCTGCCCGGTCATTTGCGCCCGCGACTTTCAGGTAGACAGGTTATCTGGTCGTTAGGGGCGCGTAAAAAAGATCATTTGAAGCGCAATTATACAACAGATGAGCATTCGCTAAATGAACAGCCCTGCCCAGAACTGTAATCCAGTGCCAGGCACCATTTTAAGGTTTTCAACATTTCCGCAAAATCGGGGAAATCGGTGACAGATAACGAACTTGAGGCACTGATTTACTGTTTTGGCGGATAAACGGGTCAGCGCATATTGTTGGCGTCTTGAACAATCCTTACCTTTCTGCCCTCGATTCTAAGCCTTCCCTGCGCAAAGAGTTTTATCGCAAGCGGATAAAGCCGGTATTCGACCTCGTGTATCCTCTGGTGGAGGCTCTCCTCGTCATCATCCTCATATACAGGGACCGCCTCCTGTAGAATGATCGGGCCGGTATCAAGCCCCTCATCAACAAAATGAACCGTGACGCCGCTCACCTTTACACCGTATTCGAGCGCATCTCTAACGGCGTGAGTCCCGGGGAAAGAGGGGAGAAGCGCGGGATGAATATTCATGATACGGTTTTTAAACCTTGAGAGTATTTCGCCCCCAACAAGTTTCATGTATCCAGCGAGGACCACGAGTTCAACACCGGCAGCGCTAAGGGCTTCCGCGATCGCCCGGTCGAAAGCGCCTCTGTTTTCAAAATCGGTAAGAAGGAAACATGTGGTGGGGATACCGTGATTTTTCGCTCTTACAAGGGCGTACGCATCGGGGTTATCGCTAATTACGAGCACTATCTCCACCGGAATTTCCCCTGATTCCGCCGCGCGCGCTATTGCCTCAAGATTTGTGCCTGATCCAGAGGCCAGCACCGCTATCCTTATTTTCTCATCTTCACTCATGACAGAAGCGCTCCTTTTCGATTGAAAGCGTGCCATGTGAGGGAATAAGCCCCGTTCACACCACTTGAACAAAACCCTGCAGAAAAGCGATGCGATCCGAAATTCCCGGGGCGCGCTCAATCACTAAAACCGTAATTTGGCGCCTGGTGCCGTTTCGCGGTTGGCACCATTTTACGAAATGGCGTCAACAGTAGCGGACCTGTCCACAGCCATCCGCTATTTCACCTATTTCGAAAGCCCTGTAAAGCTTTGAATTA
>JACVIW010000146.1 GCA_015711695.1 Candidatus Geohydrothermomicrobium daggyaiense | reverse complement strand
AACATTGCCGAGGATGCCCACCCTACAGTTGAGGAAGCACTCACTCTGGCAGCGTTAGCATTCGGGACGAAACCACCAAAAATCCATCTACCCCTATGGCTTGTCAGGGTAAGCGCAAAAATAGAGGGCTGGCTAGCGAAACGCAGAGGTGTCATACCTGATCTGGAATACGATGCAGTTCGATTTTTATACAACGACTACATTGTCGATAATTCCAAGCTTAAATCCACAGGATACAGATTGATTTACCCCGATTTCACCGAATCGATGCTTCAGCTGAAAAATTGGTATGAAAGCGGTGCCGGACGCGACCTACCCTCACCCGGCAGGTTCGAGGGAGATTCCTGAAGGAGGCATTACATGAGAGACGTCATTGTTATCACCGGTCTTGCCCAGGGTATGGGAAGAGAGGTGGCGAAAATTCTTGCCGACAGGAGCCATTTTATTGCTGGCTTCGACGTTGACGAGGACGGACTTAAAACACTGAGAGATGAAATCGCCCAACCGAACGATCACCACCTGGTGACGCTTGATATCACAAACAGGCCCGGAATCAGGCTTTTCGCCAATGAGGTTCTTGAAAAATACGGCAGGGTAGACGCTGTTCTTTCAAACGTAGGAATAGGCTTTTTTGGACCTTTCGAGGAAGTTGACCTCGAAGCCGCATTGAAATGCCTGGAGATAAACGTGATAGGCGCGGCAACAACCTTTCAGTCGTTTATCCCATCGATGCGTAAAAGAGGAACAGGAAAGCTTATAGCAATGTCATCACTTGTGGGACAGATCCCATTTCCATTTGAGTCAATTTATACGGCGAGCAAGTTTGCCCTCGAGGGTCTTCTGCTCGCTTTCCGCTATGAAATTGAGCCGTTTGGCATTCAAGTTGGAATAATAGAGCCATCCCAGGTCTCAACCCAGTTCGCCGCAAAAATACATAAATTGCCCCCCGAAGGTTCTCCTTATAGGGATAGGGTGAAGCGTTTTATCGACCGGGATAACGAACTCATCAAGACCGCGCCAACGCCGCAGGATGCTGCCCACAAGATAGTCGATGTAATTGAGTCAAAGAAAGTACCGCTTTTTACACGCTTCTCGGGCAGGGATACATTCTTCATCACCATCAACAAATGGCTTCCTGCGAAAATTCGGGACGCAATTTTGGTGAATTTCATGAATATAAAAGTCTGAAAAAATAACGGGGTGGTCACGATGTCAGTAGTACAAGTCAAAACAGATTCGCCGCCAACACAGCGGGTTTCAGAAATAAGAGAAAGAATAATTTCAGCGCCCCTCGAAATTTGCGTGGAGAGAGCTCGATACCTTACCCAATCCATGCGGAAAAACTGGGAATCTGACCCGTTTACGCGGATGAGCAAAGCGCTTGAACACATCTTGAACAACATGAGCATCAACATTCGCCCTGGTGAAATAATCGTTGGGTGCCGAACGTCCAAACTGAAAGGCGCGCCTCTTTTCCCAGAGAACAAGTCTCGGTGGATCAAGGGCGACCTTGAGCGCTTTGATATACGGGTTCTTCAGCGCGCAATGATTACCCCTGAAGAAAAAAGAGAACTCCGGGATGAGATATTGCCTTTCTGGGAAGGCAAGACGGTTGAAGAGAGATTTGAGGAACTGCTCCCCGGTGATGTGGAGAAGGACATAGACAAGTACATTTTTACAATCATGCTCGAGATCACATATGGTATCGGTCACTTCACAATGGATCATCCCACCCTGCTGGGTCTCGGCATGGGCGGAATAATTGCCCGGGCCCGGCAAAAACTTGAAACTCTCAGCGCCGATGATAGGGAAGGCAACAAGGGGAGATTTTACCAAGCTGTGATACGTTCGCTTAACGCAACGATAAACTTTGCCAGACGACATGCCGAACTCGCCCGCGAAATGGCTGAAAACGAAAAAAACGATGCCAGAGCTGCTGAACTCCGGGAAATAGCTCGTGTCTGCGAGCGAGTGCCGGAAAAACCCGCGGAGACCTTTCACGAGGCTGTTCAGAGCGTCTATTTTGCGCACCTTGTCTCTCAGATCGAATCCGGTGGAAACTCCATTTCGCTCGGCAGGATAGACCGGTACCTTTATCCTTTCTACAAAAGGGATTTAGAGAAGGGGCTCATTACACCCGATAAAGCCAGAGAAATACTCTCCTTGCTTTATCTGAAGACCTGTGAAATATGGAATGTCCTTGAGGAAGCCTTCACGCCAGGAGGCGAAGACCCGGAGGGGAAAACCACACAGAATCTCACAATTGCCGGCGTTGACGAAAACGGAGAAAACGCGGTTAATGAGCTGAGCTACATTGCGCTCGACGCTTTCGCCGATATCTGCACAGTTCAGCCGAATGTGAGCATCCGTCTCAGTAAAAAAACCCCGCGCGATTTCTTTATGCGTGCTGTGGAATACACAAGACGTGGCGTTCCGCTCCACCTTTTCAATGATGAAACAGTAATACCAATGCTCATCCGCGCAGGTCACACCCTTGAAGACGCGCGGGACTATGCGCTTGTGGGTTGTGTTGAACCTAACGCTCAAGGCAAAACATTCGGCTCAACCTTCGCGGTGCAGTTCAATGCTGCAAAGTGTTTGGAACTGGCACTCTCAAATGGTATTGACAATATCTTTGGTTACCAATCCGGCATCCAGACGGGCAACCCAGCGGATTTCACTTCTTTCGAAGAAGTCTGGCAAGCTTTTTCTTCTCAGATGTCCCACTTCGTCAATCAGATGGTCAGAGGTATGGAAGCGCTTGATAACGCGATCGAGGAAATGCTTCCATCGCCCTTCGCTTCCTCGATGATCAAGGGCCCTCTTGACAAAGGAGTGGACTTGACAGGCGGTGGCGCGGTTTATAACTCAACCGGCGTTCAGTTGATGGGATTTTCAAATGCAGCAGACAGTCTTTACGGAATCAAAAAGGCGATATTTGAGGACGGCAAGTTCACTATTTCTGATCTCGTCAACTGGCTCGCTGAGGACTGGATGGATGCCGAGGAAGCAAGGAAATACATGCTACTCCGTGTGCCAAAGTACGGTAACGATATCCCCGGTCCGGATAACATGGCTGTGAGAGTTCTGAACCTTTTCTGCGATCTGCTTGAAAGACACAGGAACTTCAGGGGTGGTGCTTTCTGGCCAGGGGTATTCTCAGTTGGATTTCACATCGCCATGGGCGCGTTTACCGCCGCCACACCTGACGGACGTAATGCAGGTGACATACTCGGCAACGGCCTAACACCTTCAAACGGTTGCGCCACAAGCGGACCGACTGCAGTCATGAATTCTATTTGCAAGCTACCATTAGAACGCCTGTATAACGGGGCTAACCTGAATCTCAGACTCCAGGGCAAAAAGGTGGACCCGGAAAAATTGCTTTCCCTTATTCAGGGATATTTCTCGAGCGGAGGGCTCCAGGTGCAGTTCAATATGATTGATTCGGAAACGCTCCGAAAGGCACAGGCAGAACCCGAGAAATACAGGGATCTCGTCGTCCGTGTGAGCGGCTATTCTGCTATATTCACAAGCCTTAGCGACACAGCCCAGGAAGAGATAATCAACCGATATGAGTATGAGATTTAGGGCCGCATCCCGACTAACTGCGACAGGAGGTTGAAATGAGTAAGGTAATGACCATGCGGGAGGCCATTTCTCAATTTGTCCATGATGGAGACTTTGTTTTCATTGGGGGATATATCTGCAGGCCTCCATTCGCCGCAATACATGAGATTATCCGTCAGAAAAAAAGAAACCTCACAATTACCCGGAGCAATGCGGCAGACGATTTCGACATGCTGATTGGAGCGGGTGTCGTAAAAAGATTTATTTCAACCTTCCTTTCGCTCGGCGTTTACGGGCTGGGCAGGTGCTTCCGCCGGTCTTTAGAAAAGGGAATACCGCACAAAGTTGAACTCGAAGAGTACACCAATCTTTCGCTGCCCATGATGCTCATGGCAGGCGCGCTTGGCATACCATTTGTTCCTGTAAAAGATATGTTGGGTTCCGACTTGCTCAAAATCAGTTCATTTTTCGGCGAGAAGAAATATAAGGTCATTGAAAATCCGTTTGACGGGACACCTGCTCTTCTCGTTCCAGCACTTAACCCGGATGTAGGGATAATACATGTGCAGCAGGCAGACGAAAACGGAAACGCCCAGGTCTGGGGAATAGAGGGAGATTGCAAATGGGGAGCAAACGCCTCAAAGAAAGTGATTGTCTCCTGCGAGAGAATCGTATCGCGAGAAATTATCGGTAAGGACCCTTCCCGGACAATTGTCCCGGATTTCCGGGTCGTGGCAGTGGTCCAAGAACCTTTCGGCGCCCACCCCGGTTACGCGCCAGGTTTTTATGACGTTGACCTGATGTTCGGTAGCCTGTACCAGAGGGCGAGCAACACCGTAGAGGGTTTCCAGGAGTTTCTCGACGAGTGGGTCTTTGGTGTTCAGGACCGCACCGAATACACGCAGCGGTACATCGAGAAATTCGGTTACGCTCAGTTCAAAAACCTGATGGCGGAGTTCGATTATAGCTATCCCGTTAGTTACTCCTATTAAGGAGGTAGGAATATGACTGAGATCACTTCTGAATACATCAAGCCTGAACTTATGGCATGTTGCGGGGCTCGTGAGATCAAGGACGGCGATATCGTTATAGTCGGGACCGGTTTTCCGGCTGTATCCGCAAACATAGCGAAATACACGCATGCCCCGAACGCCAAGATGATGCAGGAATCAGGTGTGTATGACGCAAATCCCAGAAGGCCGGCGCTTTCGGTTGGCGACCCCTGCCTCAATCCAGGGGCAGCGTTCATCGGTTCACTTGTTGACGTGATGGGCATGTTCCTTCAGGGAGGATGGGTAGATGTTGGATTTCTCTCAGGCAGTCAGGTAGACAAATTCGGGAACATTAACACCACTGTCATCGGGGATTACATAAATCCCAAAAGCCGCTTACCAGGAAGCGGCGGGGCTAACCCCATCGGGCTCCTCGCCAAAAAGGTTCTGATTATTGCCTTGCACGACAAACGCAGGCTTTCCGATAAAGTGGATTTCATAACAACCCCGGGCTATATAGACGGGCCCGGCAGCCGCGCAAAATGGGGATTGCCAGAAGATTGTGGTCCGGAAGTCATAATAACCAATAAAGCGGTCATGCGGTTCGACAAACATACGAAGGAAGCCTATCTCGAATCATATCATCCAGGAAACACCATCGAAGAGATAGTCGAAAACACGCCATGGGATCTCAAGATCGCGGACGATGTACACGAAACGCCACCCCCAACTGATGAGGAACTGAGAGTCATTCGCGAAATAATTGACCCGATGCGTATGATAAACATCTATCTCGACCGGGGTTATATCTGAACAGTGTCTGCGGCCTGCTTTTTCAGGTCAAGGATCATGCAGGAATGGTCGCCGCGATAGCGTCCGCAAATAGAAAGACTTCACGTTGAGTCCGGGCGCGGGAAGGAGAAAGTGGAACATGGACGAGACAAGAAAACTCGCATGCTTTTGCGCGGATTTGAAGTGGAAAGATATTCCTGAGAATGTGCAAACACGTATAAAAATCTGCGTTCTTGATTATATTGCCAACGTGTACGGTTCCCTCAAGCTAAAAGAGGTAAAAAACATCGCTCAATCACTCAATCCCGGTAATGGCTGTAAGGAAGCAACCGTTTTAGGGTTTGGATTCAAGACAGATATGAATCACGCCGCGTTTTTGAATGGTATTCTCGCGGAATCAATTGAGTCGCAGGACGGACTTCGGCACGGGGGAAATCACCCTGTTTCCGCGGTCACTCCTGCCGCTTTTGCGGTCGCTGAAAACAGAAGGAAATCCGGGCAAGAATTCCTTGAGGCGGTTATCGCCGGATATGAAGTCGCCAACAGGATTTCCGCCTCGGTACATCCACTTCATACGCTGTCAGGTTTTCTTCCCACTGGAACCTGTGGAACATTCGGCGCCGCCGCAGCTGCATCCAGGCTAATGGGGTTAAAGAGAGACGGGATTCTGAGTGCGCTCGGCATAGCTGGATATCTCGCGCCTCTTTCAATGGCGGAGATTCTCATGGGGGGATTTACCGCAAAGATAGTTCAGGGAGGGCAAGCGGCGTCTGCTGGTATAACCGCGGCACTGCTTTCAGAGGCGAGAATTACGGGGGCTCCTTACATTCTGGAAGGTGCTGAACTTAAAGGCGGCTTCACGCAGATCACGGTTAGAGGAGACGCAAATCCAGGGCGGATGACCGAAGGGTTGGGCGAGAGTTATACGATAATGGATATGTA
>MU158460.1:5430-6356 GCA_015711695.1 Candidatus Geohydrothermomicrobium daggyaiense | reverse complement strand
ATTTTTGAGAGGGAAAAGGTGATGAGCGTTGCAGACTTCATTGTCAGAGCTCTGGGGAAAATTCCGGAAAACAAAAGCCAGGCGGAAACGACGCTTGAGAACATGAAAAAGGCGGGCATGGGAGGGGCCTTATCGAAGCTCATAAGCGGGGACTACCGTGTGGCTATCATAACCATGAGAGTTGCCCCAGGTTCGCAGGATGAAATGAAGGAGATAACGGAAGTTTTAAGAGAAAATGATTCAATCCTTCGGGGTTTTACAGTCATGCATGGAGGCATGCCAGTTTTGATGACAGACCTTCTCGGGAACCTCGTGCCAACGCAGGTAAAGACCGCTCTGCTTGCGCTGCTTTTATGCACATTGTTGGTGTCTGTGGTTTTCAGGTCTGTATTTTTCGGTGTTGCGGCGGCAAGCGTTGTCTTTCTGGGAATAGCTCTTGAGCTTGGTGCCCTTTCTATCCTGAGGTGGCCCCTTGATTTCATGACGGTGATGGTTTCCTCAATGGTCATAGGCGCGGGCATTGATTTCGGAATCCATGTAACACATCGCTTCAGGGAGGAGTGGCAAAACGGACTTGTGGATGTAGACACCGCGCTTCGCGCAACAGTTGTAAACGTGGGAAGGGCGCTTCTTGCCGCTGCCGTGACCACAGCCGGCGCTTTTGGCATAATCGCGATTTCGAATATAAGTTATTTAAGGCGCTTTGGAGGCATTACCGCCCTTGCGCTTGTCTTTTCGCTCCTTGGCGCGCTTCTCGTGCTCCCCTCCATACTGGGTTTCAGGGCGGAAAAGTTTCAGAAAAGTAAAGAATTTTAGATGGTGAATGAAGGCATTTTGCGCTTGGAGCCCGAAGTTGTTTTGCGGTTTTATATGCCCTCACAATCATCAATAGAGCCAAAGGTTTGAGCGGCTTCGCTGTTAGAAAG
>MU158460.1:0-5420 GCA_015711695.1 Candidatus Geohydrothermomicrobium daggyaiense | reverse complement strand
TGACTTTTCGATGACCCGTTAGAGAAGCAGCTCTAAGTCTGAAAGCGGATATGACATACAGGGATGTATGTAGGACATCATTAAATCCGAAGCCCTCAAAGTTACCCACGGAGGCACAAAGACCTTTCCCGAAATCAATTTTGTCCGGCAAAAACCGCATTCACCAGATCTGCAGAGGTTTTTAACCCTGACGTTGTTTCTTTCAAGAGAGTTCAAAAGAGGCTCTGTGGGGGATACCTTGAATGTCAAGGGGGGTTCTTCTTTTCCGGTAAAGGTTACGCTTACATTTAATCTGTTTTCGGGGCTGACCTCTGCTGGATAACCCTCAACCTGGGTAATATCCACTGGCGGACCCGCAAGTTCGATTCTAACTCTTGTCGATGGGACACCCATTTTCTCAAGTTCCGAACCGCACATTTGATGCATCGCAAGCGGTCCGCATACATAAAATGTTTTACCGGATATGTCGCCCACAGTTGAGGATATTGTTGTCGAGTCGAGAAAACCGCACTGACCGGTATAGCCTTTCGGCGGCTCGCTTATGACTATGTGCATCTTAAACCATTCTTCCTGGCAGGCGATTTCCGACAGTTCCTCCTCAAAGATTATGTCATCTGGGGATCTGTTTCCGTAAAGAAGGTGAACATCCAGCCCGAGATTCTTGTCGCACAGTTCGCGGATTGTGCTCATAAACGGTGTTATTCCGCTTCCTCCCGCCAGGAAAACAAGGCTTTCAGTGTCAATCAGGGGCTCATAATAAAAAGACCCCGCAGGACCTGATATATCAAACTCATCGCCCGTGTTTACCCTTTCGCAGAGATGCTTTGAGACAAAGCCGTCCGGCATCGAGCGTACGGTTATGTCTATGTAGCCGGTCCTTGTGGGTGGAGATGATATACTGTATGGCCTGGCGGTCTTAATCCCGTTGATTTCCAGCGAGAGGCTAACGTACTGTCCAGCCCTGAAGGGTGGAAGGTATCCTGCGAGCGGTATGAGTCTAAAAGTTTTAGTGCTCGGTGTCTCCTCGATAATTTTCGAAACCCTGACCCTGACTTTTTCGGGATGGATTTTTTCCACGATGTCCCTGCCGAGTGAATAATCGAGTTCCGGGATCGTTCTTACAGGCTGTCTTATGGCGAGCTTTCCCACAGTGGTTCCCAGTTCGATTAAGTTTTTTCCAGCGCTGATAATCGCTTTAAGCATCTTTCATCCTTTCTCTTCTACCGGGCTTTAGCGCGAAGCCGGTGCTTTTGAGACGTTCAACATTCGGATCAGGCGGATTTCTTTGAGTCCTTCAAGATTTCCCTGAATGCGAGTGCACCAGAAGACATTGCTGCCTCGAACCCCCCGCCTGGTCTTACCCACGCATTTCCAAAGTAGAGCCCTTTTATCGGTCCTTTATTTGAAAGCTTAAAGACAGGGTTACCGAGCAAACCGTATTCGAAACCAACAATCGACCCGTAGGGGTTGCCGCTGAATCTTATGTTGGTCAACGGGGTGGATACCTCAATTACTTCTATATGCTCCTTAAGCCCGGGAACTACCTCTTCGGCTGCGTCAAGCATCTCTGAAGCCATCCTGTTCTTTTCTTCCACGTATTTATCAGGCGAGATGCGCATCCAGGGCGCACCGTCGACAACAGCTGTTATGACCAGAACGCATGTATCTGGCGGGGAAAATTCCGGATCGGCGTGATTGTAATTGGTAATTACCCAGTATTTCTGCCTCCCGATTCTGAAGGTTTGCCGGTAGTGTTCGTCCTGGTTGTAGTCATCGTTCACGAAAAGTTCATGACCCTCAAGCCCCAGATTTTTCGCAGGACAATTCAAGCCCATGTAGATATTGAAGGTTGAAAGTGAGTGTCTTTGCCTGCAGAGAGAGTCGAGGTATTTTCCTGGTATGTTTTCCGCGCCTATCAGCTCGAGGCAGGTTGTGATTGGATTGGCGTTGCAGACAACATAGTCAGATGCAACTTCATCACCCTGCTCGGATACAACGCCTTTGACCCGCATGTTCTCAACGATTATCTTTTTCACCCCATTGTTTAAATGCACTCTGCCGCCCGCTTCCCTTATTGATTCAACAAAGGCATCCGCAAGTGCCTGGGATGTTCCTTTTATATGGTAAGGTCCGTGCTCAATGTACGAAGCGTTCGCTATTGCGAAAAGAGTCCATGAAAGAAGCGAAGGTGGGAGGCCATAATATCCCCATATATCGCAAAAAAGCGCTTTCAGTTTCGAATCGTTTATTTCTCTTGATATTGCTTTTTCGACGCTTAAGCCGAGGGAGCCGAGAAGATTTGTCGCTTTTACTGGTATCCTGATAAAATCGATGGCCCTCTCAGCTGAGGCAACCATCACGAATTCCTCGAAAATTCTCTTCATCCATTTCAATAGTGCTTCTATCCCACCTTTTTCCTTCGGGAACTGCCTAGCGTATGATTCTGCCGCCTGCTCCCATCCGTGCGGAATGGTCACACGGAAATCTGGAAATATGGAGGAATAGAAGTCTTTTATTGGAAGGAACTCAAGTTTTTCTGCTACTCCGCAACCCTCGAGAAGCCGATAACAGCCGCCTCTGTTCTGGGGAGGTCCAAGGCCGGAGAGTTCATGCAAAGATGTTTCGAACTCGAACCTACCGCGCACGAAACTGCAGGCGTAGCCGCCCGGCGTGGTGTTCTTCTCAAAAAGATCAACAGAGAAACCGTTTCTTGCGAGAAGCGCCGCCGCCGTCAGACCGCCGAGACCCGCGCCAACCACGACTACGTTCTTTTCTTTCATTTCCCGTTCCTTTCGCCAGTTTGCGTTATCGACCGGTGATTTTCGCCGGGCTACGCAGGCTGCAACTATATTATTTTTGGTACTGCTAGATCTTTAGATATAGCGTTTATTTCACCAAAGATTTACTCATAACATTGTCCTGAGCGCAAGGGACGTTCGGAAATAATTTTCGCTCTTTCGGACTCCTGGAGGGGTATCCTCAGGTTACTGTTTTTCGTTTTTAAAGGTAAACTTTGGAATCCTGCGCGTTTACATATGTCATAAAGGGAATTCCTTTTTGGCTCGCTGGCTGTGATCAAGATGAGAAATTTTTTTATGCCGGTAAGATTTAAGCGATTTCTTACCTCCGCATCGCTCCTTTTGCTTTTGGCGCTTCTATGCGGGTGTATTTCGCCGGTTGAGAGTTTCGATACTCGAAAGTCACGTTATGGCAGTGCTTCAATATCGAGCGTCCAAGGGGGCTCCACTTACTTCGTGTCTACCAATGGAAATGACCACAACCCGGGTTCAGGTTCAAAACCATGGAGAACCGTGGGGTATGCGTCAAAAAAACTGAAGCCAGGGGATACGCTCATTATAAGGGCTGGAAAATATATCCTGAAAAGATACTGGGAAGATATGATCACACCGCAGTCCGGAACTCCTAAAAAATGGATAACCATTAAGGGTGAGGGGGAAAGAAGACCTGTTCTTGCCGGGAGGAATAATCTTCTTTCCGCTATTGATCTGGGCGCATCAGGTTATGTGCAAATTGAGAACCTGGAAATAACAAGTGATTGCGGCACTCCTTTCAGGAATGGCGTAGAGGTCGTCGGCGGCGACAGGACAATAAAATCCGTTATTCTTAAAAACCTCTACATTCACCACATTGATGAAATGGCGGTGGATATCGGCGATGTCGAGCGATTCATCATTGAAAGGTGCCGTTTTGAGTATTGTGGTTTCGGCGCAATAGGTGGTCCACCCGGAATGAGGGGAGGAATAAGGAATCTCACTGTGAGGGACTGCCGCCTTTCTTACAGTGGGCACTACTATAGGGGCAAAAAAGGTCCTTCGCCTTACGAAAGGCCGGATGGCATCGGTATTGAGGTGAGCGCAGGGCCCGTGGAGATTGAGAGCACGATTGCCGAGCATAACAGGGGCGATGGAATCGACTCAAAGGCTTGCAGTACCCGTGTTCAAAGGTGTGTGATCGCGAACAATACCTGTGACGGCGTCAAATTGTGGGGAGGGGAAAGCAGGGTCGATAACACACTCATTTACGGGACGGGTGATGGTGCCGGAGGCTCGTCTCCCTGGGCAGGGCTGGTCATAGATACCGAGCGAGGCGGTCGCTTCGAGATTGTTAACGTCACGATTTCCGATAATCCGCAAAGAAAGGCTTACCCACTTTATGTCCAGTATGGGCAAAAGAAGAAAATAAACCTTGTCTTCAAGAATAACATTGTCTCAGGAGGTTACGGTCCTGCTTATTTCGGTGATTCCGCGGAGCTTCTTTGCGAGAATTGTCTGTTTAACAGGGGGAAAGCGGGCGCTCAGGTTCACGCAAGGGGAAGGGATTATTCAACAAGAGATATTAGCGCGGGGCGTCTGGGAAAGAGAAATAAATGCGCTGACCCGCTTTTTAAATCTCCTGCCTGGGGGAAGAGGGGGGATTATCATCTCCGCAAGGAAAGCCCGGCGATTGATTCTGGCTCGGGTAACGGAGCACACCCTTTGGACCTTGATGGTCGAAGAAGACCTCGTGGGGCTGCGTGGGACATTGGTGCCTACGAATACTAGTGCTCGGCGACCGCAAACAGAATTCATATGTCAACTTTCAAGGAGTGTTCTTGCGGTCTTAAGGATTGAATCAACAGATGGAAGCGCCATGTCCTCGAGATGTCTCGCGTAAGGGATGACACCTGCGTTTCCAACGCGGGCGAAAGCGCCACGATACCCTGATTCAGAGAGAACCGCAGCAATCTCACCCGATAAGCCGAAGAAGAGATAATCCTCATCAACAACAAGGAGGCGTCCCGTTTTTGACGCTTCGATTATTGACTTTCTGTCAAGCGGGGAAGCAGTCCGCAGGTCGAGCACAAGGGATGAAATACCCTCCTTTTCCAGAACTTTGGATGCCTCAAGGCAGCGGTGAACGCTCACGCCAATGCTGATGAATGTGATGTCACTACCTTCCCTTAAAGATGACGCTTTTCCGATGGGAACGTTTTGAGGTGGCATTTCAATTTCTCCCTCGACTCCATTTCGCGGAACATCGAATGAGACGGTCTTTCTCCCCCCGGCGCCAAGATAATCCAGCCAGTAATCGGCAAGAAGCTTATGTTCGAGATATACCACGGGATCTTCCGCCTGAAGTGCGGAGAGCATCAAACCGGCCGCGTCACGGGGATTGGAAGGGACAACAACCGAGATTCCGGGAATACCTGATAGCATTCCCCAGAGGCACTGTTCATGCTGCCCGCCGTCGCCATAGCCACCTCCGCAGGAGCATCTTATCACCATGGGCACGTTCCACTTTCCTCCGGAAAATGCCTTTACTTTGGATGCTTGATTGAGAAGCGCGTCGAACGCCACTCCGATAAAATCTACAAGCATTATTTCTACAATCGGTTTTAAACCCCCCATCGCAGCACCAAC
>JACVIW010000143.1 GCA_015711695.1 Candidatus Geohydrothermomicrobium daggyaiense | reverse complement strand
CAATTAGAAAAAATTGCTGTTTATGGCTCGTATGGACGCAGGAAAAAAGGAGGATTTAAGACCCCTGATGAAATGGCAAAAGAAGGCTTACGTGTTATAGGCGTCGCCAAATCCGAGTTCACGGAAAGCGACCTTCCGATTGACCAGCACGATTTCTCTTTCCAATTCCTCGGGCTTATCGGCCTTGTAGATCCGATCAGGCAAGACGCCAAAGAAGCGCTTAAAGAATGCTACCAGGCGGGAATAAGGGTTGTAATGGTAACAGGGGACCATCCTCAGACCGCCCGCTACGTCGCGAAAGCGCTTGGCTTCGAGCGTTCAGATGAGGTTGTGACTGGGGATGAACTCGAATCCTTGAGCGAATCCGAACTCGAAAAGCGCGTAAAACATACCAATATATTCGCGAGGGTCGCCCCGAGGCACAAACTTCTTATAGTCGAAGCATTGAAAAGCTCGGGAGAAGTCGTGGCGATGACCGGGGACGGCGTGAACGACGCACCCGCGCTGAAATCCGCCCATATAGGCGTGGCAATGGGACAGAGAGGAACCGACGTGGCAAGGGAGGCAGCAGACCTTGTCTTGCTTGATGATGATTTTAAATCCATTGAAAAGGCGGTAAGGCTCGGGAGGCGTATATTCGATAACCTGAAGAAGGCGGTTTCCTATATCGTAGCGATTCATGTTCCAGTCGCGGGCGTCACTCTGCTCCCTGTTATTTTCAAAAAACCGCTTATTCTCATGCCTGTACATGTAGCTTTTCTCGAACTCATCATAGACCCTGCATGCTCTATCGCCTTTGAAGGTGAGGTCGAGGAAGAAAACATTATGAATCGCCCTCCGCGCAAAAAGGATGAATCTCTGTTCAGTAAAGAAACACTCTACCTGAGTTTATTGCAGGGAGGCTGGGTCCTGGGCATGGTCATGCTTGTCTATTTCCTGGGTTCTAATGTCGGCAGCATTTCCAGAGAAAGCTTTGAACTCAAATCAAGGACACTCGCGTTTACCACCCTTTGTATATCAAACATCGCCCTGATAATCACGAATCGTTCCTGGACAAAATCGATTCTTCAAACCATCCGCGAGCGCAACAGGGCACTCTGGGTGGTGGTCGCGGGGACACTTGTTTTCCTTGCCATGGTTTTATATGTACCGGGTGTTCAAGCTGTCTTCAAATTAACTACACTCCATCCGGGTGATTTGGTTGTCTGTACTGTAGCCGGAGTCGCAGGTATTATCTGGTTTGAGATGATAAAGATTTTCAGGCGCCGCGGCAGACGTTCTTCCTGAAGTATTCCCATATCAACTGGCTCGCCTCCGTTCCATGCCTGTCTTTCCAATTATCTTCTCTCTCATATGCCGCCTGCCCCACCGTAAAATGTACCCGCCTCTATTCGATGATGTAAACTTACACACCCAAACCTTTACGGATCACAGGGTACGTTCCCTTCTTTCTCGTGTCTCGTCACAGGAGTCTTTATCAGGCAGATAATATGAGCGTGTTGAATTTCTGCAATCATTGTTCTTTACCCAGAAATCAATTAGTTTTGCTCACAGAGAACCTTTTACAACTTTTGTCCAGAGAGCAAATCTCGCCACCTACCCATGGCAGAAACGGGCCCCGTGTCTGTCCTATAAGTCTTATAAGAAATAAGAAAATAAGAAGAACAGGGAGAGAAGGTTTTGAGTGCCAGGAAATATATCCACTCATTTGGCACTTACAGATGCGATGGCAGCTATACGCTCTGGCCTCTAACATGCAACCCTGAAAGTGAAAAGCCTACCTTTTGAAATCCGCGGGGCATAGAACCTCTGTCTGTCTATATCGAATTCTTTAGATGGTGTCTATGTCAGGTCCCTTACAAGTCCGACATCGCCAGTCCTTTTGCGGGGCGTTCGGACCTTCCGTCATTCCGGGACATGTTTAGCCCATCTGAACAACAATAAAACCTTTGCGGTCGTCAACTTCTTCAAACCGGGTAAGCTTTTTGAATGCCCTTGAGGTGCTGCCACACCCATTGAACGCGACCTCCGTGCCCAAGCGTTTCCGTGATGTTATGTTCAAATCCCTTTTAAGGCGCGAAGAATCGGGTCGTGTCAATTCCTTTTTTCTTGCGCAGTCGCAAAGGGTAAGCGCGAAACAGTCAGAGTCAATCTGAAAAGCCTCGTTTTCTTTGGCTTTAAAGATTCAGCGCGCACAAGAAAGCTCCACCCGCCCCAGTTTATTTTCTGCTTAGGTGAAGCAAGAGTTATGCGGAAAGTCTCTAACACCAGCGCTCTGACTTTCTACCTGACGCAAAATTTAATCGATATTTCCTTTTATAGTTAGAATCGCTCCATGTCTATATGCAACCGCAGGAGGCTTGTTTCCCTCGCTGGACACCATGGTTTTGTATGTAATTACGTGCGTTTTTACCAATCAAACGTTTTTGCCCCTGAGCTTAGCTGCTCATCAAAGACAGTCCGAAACTATTTTCCGTGCCTTTTAAGCACTTCATCCGCGCAAATTTTCCCCGAAAGAGCGGCGCTGTTCATCGCGAGCCCTCTTCCCCTGTACGTGTCTCCTGCAAAGAAAAGGCCCTCCACGGCGGGAGCGACCACGTCAGGCTTAAAAGCGCCGACCTGCCCAGGTTTTCGCGCCAGCCCGTCGCATCCAATGCACTTGTATGGAAACTTCCACTCAACTTTAGCGTCAATTCCCGGGAACATCTCCTGGATGTCCTTCCACATAAGACTCAAAAGTCTTTCCAATTCGAACCTGTCGAAGATCTGGTCAACTTCCACGACGCAGTCAGTTTGCATTAAAGACTTGCCAGGCGGCGCCACGTCAGGATCAAAAGCGGAGGGAACGAACGCCTGGAACGGGAGACCCGTATTCTCAAGGCAGAGCGCTGAAAGAAAATTGGCCCTGTCATAGACCGGCTCTTTCAGCGCTATCGTATATCCAATAAGACCGGTAGTCTCAAACTTCAGCTCCTCATAGCGCTTAATCCACCATTCGGGAAGCAAAGAGGTATAAGGATTCAAATCGAGCACATCATCCAGATTCCACAAAGGAATAGCGAGAACGACAACCGGCGCTTCTATTATTGCCCTATCAGGCATATAGAACCACGAGGGGTACGGGGACAGGCTTTTTCGCTGAACAGCGACCCCTTTCACTTTATTTCCCTCAAAGAGAACGGAATCCACAGTCGTGCCGAGAATGAGATCGCCGCCCGCTTCAAGAAAAGCGTCTTTAATAGGGTTGATTATTCCGAGCATTCCGCCTTTCGGGTAGGCGGCGGTAAGAAAATTGCGCTTCTTCCTTAGGTTATCCCGGGCAATGTAGAGAATCTCTCCAGCTGACATCTCTGCCGGGTCGGGGACGGTGGTCATTATCATCCCGTTAACGCTAAAAAGCTCCCGAGCTACAACGGAGGGCACATTTTCCTTCAGCCAATCCTCCCAGCACCTGTGGTCGTTGGATTGTATATCCTCGTCTGTCATCCCTGCCACGGTCCTCATCACGTTTTTGATTTGCTCTATTTCCTCAGAGGCAAGCGTTATCAGTTCCTGAAGCGTGTACCATCTGCCCTCTCTGAATATCTCTACCGTCTCGGAAAACTTCGCCCACTCAATCTCCTTGCCGAGGGATTTGGCAACCTCTGCGCAGGATGAAGCGTCCCCGAGCTCCGTCATGTGTAAACCGATGTCGACTCGCCATCCTCCCTCCATGTCGAAACTCTGCAATCTCCCTCCTGCTTGGGCATCTTTTTCAATACAAACCGTGCGCAACCCCGACTTGGCAATTAACGCAGCAGCGCTGAGCCCCGCTACGCCAGCGCCCACAACTATCACATCATATTTCTTGCTCAACTCCCACCTCCTGAACTCGACGGCATCAGCATCCAGGAAACTAAGCCTGAAGTTTGCCCTAGTCCATTTTTGCCTTTAAATTCTTTTCTCGCTTGGAAGAAAACAATATAAAAGACTATCATTTTTCCATCAGCCTTGAACAGAAAAAGTAGGCGGAAGCCTGATCGTCAAAAAGGCGAGATCAGATTGCCCCTTTCGTCAAACCTAATCCTTTTCGGTTTTTCGCCAATGAGCACATTTTCTTTTTTTATACCGGCCGCAATAGCCGGGGAGACATGAATTTCCGAAAGAGATCTCGTGTTTCTGATTATCGCGAGTCGAGAATCCCTTCCATCTTTAATCCCGCATTTCTTTAACCCCATGCAAATCGCTTCCCTGTCATCGCCCGCCACAGGCGGAATCCTTGCCCGCTCTGATGCACCCGAGGCGGCAACGTTTTTTCGCGTAGCCTCGAAATCTATCTGTCGGCATAACCGCAGCGTTATCACGTCTGCGAGCCCGACGCCTGTCGCATTGCCCCGGGAAGCGGCGGTAAGAGATAGAACCACGATGGATTTCGCTGAAAAATTCTTTTCTGCACCTTCCTTGCCCCTGCCTATAATCACTGGGTCCATGCCTGTGCCGGAAATATCTTTACCCATCTCCTTAACCACGAGAACGTCTACTTCTTTCATAGGAAGCGAGGGGTACATCGAAATAGCGCGTTTGAGAATTTCTTTTTCTCTGTCGGGGAGGGTTTTAGCGTCGAGAACTTCTAGTGAGGAAATTCGTTTCGTGCCATCCTCAACTATCGCGATACCGAAGAGAAAATTAACCCTTTCAAGCACGAATTTGCCA
Organism: Candidatus Geohydrothermomicrobium daggyaiense; assembly: GCA_015711695.1. Lineage (GTDB taxonomy): Bacteria > Actinomycetota > Geothermincolia > Fen-727 > JACVIW01 > Geohydrothermomicrobium > Geohydrothermomicrobium daggyaiense. The sequence goes on along the minus strand of JACVIW010000143.1, from coordinate 1,679 downwards.
GCCTCCTCGATCACATTGACGCCGAAGCCCGGTTTATGAACGCTTCTCGCGCCCATCTCCCCCCCTAAACCCACGGAAAGCATTTTCAAGATTCCGCTCTGAACCGGACCCCCGTAACCGGTATGTGGCGCGACCCTATTTACGGGAATTATTCCATCCAGTTCGAGGGCGGATGAGCATACATAGATATCCACACCTCTCTCAAGAGTTCCAAGCTTGACTGAAGGGCCCGGATCAAGAAACTCAACTCCGAGCGCGTCAGCCCCCAAACCAAGGGAAGAAAGAATGGCGAACTGACCTTTGGGGCTCCCTGAGCCGTGCGAGCCCATCGCGGGAATGACAACCGGACTGACACCGCTTTCCTTAAGAAGGTGAATAAAGCGCCTGACAAGAGGGACGATTGAGTCAATGCGCCGGCTTCCCAGCGCGATGCCCACTTTAGCGCCCTGCGGAACGCCGCAAAGGACGCGAGCGGTTTTGAGCTCTGCCTCAAGGACGCTTTCGGGGTTACGCAGAGGAGCTCTCACAAGAGTTTGTTTTACTTCAAAAATTTCGGGTAGCTCCATACTATGAATGATATCCTCATTCCTCATAAGTTCATAAGTTCCTCAAGGCCGCTTTAAGAATGCACCCGGGCCCATGCTTCTGAGCAGATATGCCCGATTGCCGCTCACGTCATTTTCATAAGTTTCAACGCCTGGCCACCAGAAAATGAACGGTAAAATCCGCTAGGATTTCGACGGTCTCGATCGCAAGCCTCACATAGAAATTCATGTTCATTGAATTTTAGACGTTATAAGGTGTATACGCTGGCAGGGCTAAAGCGAATGATTTGCGTTTCTTCGGAACCCCAAACATTTTTTCGCCTAGGCTACCCACCCGCAAAAATAAAGCAGTGCGGGCTTTCGACAAAAGCGCTCTTTCCCTCTGGCTGCTTTTCTCTACTCTCAATTCGAATCTAGCCCTTAAGCAATTGTGGTCATGCTCGGTTCTCGGGGAGCTTGATTCGCCGTCTCTTTCATACCCCGGATTTTGAAATTGACTTTTCGGTTCCCCAAAATCCAATACCATTGTCCTCTATGTTGATAGGCTTTACGATTTTAAGAAAGTCGTGCGGACTCCCTTGCGCCTACATTCAAGCACAGTCACACATTAACAAATCACAATGATCGTATAAGCAGCCACTTCTTGATATTACCACGCACGTTTAATGGTTTTTAAGAACGGATTTTGCAAACACCGTCTATTTTTCGCCGTGGAAGAGTTCATTTCACCCGGTAAAACTTGGTTACTTTTTCTTGCGATTTGCTCACGCTTGATACGAAATTTTTCAATGAAGTGAACCTGACCAGCCTAGGTGGATTCGAACCACCCCACAAGGCGGTGGCGTAATTCACGCTGAGGGGTTATCGATTCTCGTGATGAAATTGAATGCACGACAGAGGAAGAATTTGTTTCGTTATTCTTTCTGGTGGATTCCGCCTTGCGGGGACCCGCGGTGGTTTCTCATCCACCTTGCCCACACGTGGTCAATAGAAGGCGTGAATAAATGGTGGGCCTAGGTGGATTCGAACCACCCCACAAGGCGGTGGCGTAATTCACGCTGAGGGGTTATCGATTCTCGTGATGAAATTGAATGCACGACAGAGGAAGAATTTGTTTCGTTATTCTTTCTGGTG
>JACVIW010000142.1 GCA_015711695.1 Candidatus Geohydrothermomicrobium daggyaiense | reverse complement strand
TCCATTCCGATGTTCTCACCCTGTTGTACGGGGTCGAGTGGACCACATCCGGAGGGCACGCAAACATAATATCTGACAGACCTTTCGATTGGTCGGAAATCGAACCAACATTACAGGGCGGGGGAAACGCCCGGGAAGCAATAAGGATTTCACATTCGCTTGCCCAACCCGGACAGAGAATCATCTTCTCGATAAACCATCCTTCTTCGCCTGGAAATATCTGGCTTTTCCCCTTCGAGGAAAGTAAAAACGCCGATACCATGGAGGTATGGAACTCTCGCTATTTCTGGCCAAATTTCAATCACGGTTCTGTCTATATCATTCATGACGATTATGTCAAGCGGGGAAGAAAAATTTCGATGGTCGGTGGTAGCGACAGCCACGCTCACAAAACGGACAATCTAGTAAGTTTCCTTCAAACACTCTATCACAACATAGGGATTCCCACTACGTGGGCGTTTTCAAAATCCAGAGGCGCCACAGATATTCTCGATGCCTTGAAAGCAGGTAGAGCGTTCATAAGTCTCCAGCCTCAGGGTCCAAAAATCGAGTTCCTCGCATCTCCAGCTTACTCTGAATCAAACCCCAATTACTACCCAATTATGATGGGTGACACAATTCCTCATGAGGCGCTGCGCAGGCCCGCCAAGTTTCTCGTGAAAGTAACGGGTGCCTCAAATATTACCGGGATACTTCCCCCTCTTTTAATCATCTTTAAAAACGGCGAGTTATTCAGAATCAAGTGGGCATGTTCCGATACTTTCGAATACGTATTCTTCGATGTTCCCAGGAGAGGCGATTATTACAGAGCACAGCTACACCACCTGGCGGTCGACCCTGGAGCTAACCCGATAACCAACATCATTCAGCTAACTCAGTTAGGATGGGAAGCAGCGATAACCAACCTCATTTATACATGGAATGAGAACCCCGAAGTCGTCTCAATAACACCCTCATCAGGATATAACGATGGTTATGTGAAAATCACGAATCTTGCGGGGACCGGCTTTAAGCCCGGCGCTGAAGTGAGACTCGAGAAAGCCGGGCTATCCCCCATACAGGGAGAGGGTGTCTCGGTCGAATCGGACACAAAGATAACCTGCCGCTTCAATCTCGAAGGAGCCGTAGCCGGGAAGTGGGATGTTGTGGTGGAGAATCCTGATGGCAAGAGGGGACGGAAGGCTGAAGCCTTTGAGGTGATAGAAAGAAAAGCACCTTTACCGCCACCGAAACCCGGCAAACCGAAAGCGTCAACCTGGTATCTCGCGGAAGGTTCAACGGCTGGCGGAATGGAAACATGGATACTGGTGGCAAACCCGAACAGAAACAGCGTGAAAGTTAACCTCACTCTCATGACGGATGATGGTCCCTTCGCTCCCGACGACCTGCAAGAGGTGGAAATACCAGCTGGCTCAAGAAAGACATTCGACATTGGCTCATTCGTGACAACGTATAACGTCTCAACAAAAGTCGAATCAAAAGGTGGAGACGTTATCTGCGAGAGAGCGATGTATGGTGACAACAGGACGTGGGGACACAATTCAGTAGGATTTCCGTACTGATTAAGAAAATAAGAAAAGAACCGCAGGAACAAAAAAATTACGGAAGTCGTTCGTTGATCGCGAGATAAGCTCGGGGGCATCAGTCAATCATGATGCCCCCGTCAACTATTATGGTCTGCCCTGTAATGTACGTTCCAGAACCGATTAAAAAACTGACAACTTCCGCTATTTCATGCGGTTGCCCGAGTCTTCTCATTGGAATACGGGGAATGACCTTTTTGAAGTGTTCTTGAGGCCAGCCTGCTATCATCTCAGTCTCAACGTAACCGGGAGCTACACCGTTTACCCTTATTCCGTACCTCGCTACCTCCCTTGCAAGACAAACAGTGAACCCATTGAGTCCCGCTTTGGCCGCGGCGTAGGCTGTCGCACCTCGCATGCCTATCATTCCAACAATAGATGATATATTGACAATAACTCCCGCTATTCCGTTTTCGACCATATGCTTTAGCGCAAACTTGGACGTGTAGAAAACAGACGCAAGGTCTGTCTCAAGAACCCTCGAAAGGGTTTCCTTATCCATTGACTCAATGGCGCGAAGGTGCGCGACGCCAGCGTTGTTCACTAGCGCATGTATCTTGCCGAAATATCTTACAGACTCCTCAATGAGTTTCCTTGCCCCTTCTTCCGTCGAGACATCAGCCTGGACAATTAGAGCTCTTGAGCCAGAATCCCTGATTTCTTGAGCTACCTCCCCCGCGAGATCGACCCTTTTTACGCAGTTGATCACAACTCCACACCCCCGTGAAGCAAGGTCGAGCGCGACGGCTTTTCCTATACCTCGAGAGGAACCGGTAACCACGACATTTTTCCCTTCAAATCCCATCTTTAACCTCCTTTTTTAGACCGACTTTGCCAGTAATTTTATTCTCAGGCATCGCTACCTTTGACCCTATAAAACCGTTAACCGGCCAAGCCGCAAACACGATTTTGAGATTCGTTTCGCCCAATCCAATTTGTACGACCGGGATGCCCCGCTATTAAAATCCCAGCCACGGGTGACACCCAAAGGTGTATTATTTTTATACGGGTCATACGGGTCACTCTCACTAGAAGGGGGGACAGAAAATGTCTGAATTTGGCAGGCTCGAAATCGCCTGGTTCGGCCAATCCATGTTTTTGATCAGTGGAGGGGGAGTAAGGGTCGTATGTGATCCGGCATCACCACAAACCGGTTATAGCTACAAACCGGTTGAAGCCGACCTTGTTCTGATAAGCCATGAGCATTTCGACCACAACTATCTCTCCGGGATTGTCGGAAACCCTGAGACAATAAGCACAAGCGGCAACCATTCATTCCGCGATATCAAGATCACCGGCTTGACTTCCTTCCACGATGCGAATGGTGGTCGCGAAAGGGGCACAAACACGCTTTATGTGTGGAATCAAGCGGGTTTCAGAATCGCCCACCTTGGTGACCTTGGCGAATATCCTTCCGGTGAGATAGTCGAAAAACTTTCAGGTCTTGATATAGTGATGATGCCAGTTGGCGGCGTGTTTACGATCGATGGTGGTCAGGCAGCAAGGCTTGCCGGTGAAATAAAACCGAAAATATTGATTCCGATGCACTACTGGACTCCCTCTTGCAAGATACCGCTTGAAAAACTTGAAGAGTTCACCGGAAAAGCTCCTTTCCCTGTTAGAAACATTGAAGACAGGCCGCTTGGGATCACCGCTGAATTAATGCCCGAATCAAGTGAAATCTGGATTCTCCCCTATTCTTAGATGTAACCGGGATATCTGATATTTTGCATGACCGCCGGACTGGAAGAAGTGCGGATATACTTCGTTTCTAACTTTTACAGCCAGGTATGATGAAACTATCCTCGGCCTGCTTACTCTCCAAGATGCTTTATTCGCAAAACAGTCTTATCGGGTTTCGCGCAGAGCAGAAGGTTCAGTGATTTATGAACAATACAGAAGAATTCATGACGCTTGTCGAGCCAGGCAGCCCAAGAATTATCCGCTTGAAGGAATGCGTGCTGACTGCGCCTTATGGAATTTGCCTTGAGAGAAAGGCATTTAACTCGCGCGTACAAGCAAAACAGGGCATGCATACCTCTATAAAAAAGCTCTTGCCCTGAAAGAAACATGCGAAAAACAACCGGTCCACAACTATCCAGATGAATGGATAGTGGGAAACAAAACGAACAACTTCATTCCCCCTGTAATCGCCACGGAAAGAGGTGACTCTTTAAGATCGCTACAGACGAAGCTGGATTGCTTTCCGCGAAAAGCCGACTTTTTTATCACTACAGAAGACAGTAAATTGTTTCTTGAGGATATCCTGCCATACCGGGAAGGCAAAACTTTAAAGCACCTAAAAGGAAGGAATGGATAGAATTAGGGATAATCGAGCAGTTAAAGAGCAATTCGCTCCTTACTGTAAGGCAAATTTATGATGCGCTGAGATTCGCGAAGCATCGCCGGAGACAAAACATAAGCATAATGGCTGGCGTGCGAACAGCCGTCAAGCATTCCATTAATCGCGCGCTCCTCGCCTGGAGAAACAGAGATGAAATCTCCAAAAACAATCCACGCATGGGTATTTACTGCTACGACGTACAGGGACATCTGAATGCGGGCCTAATAAAAATTGCAATGGAGGGATTCCCCCAAACACCAGATAGAGCGAAGGAAAAGATTCAAACAGCAGATAGAGGCGACCAATCATATACGGATAAAAACGCTTTTCTCGAGTCTGTAGTCATAAGCTTGGAAGCCGCGTATACGTATGCCCGAATGATCGAAAGGCTTGCTTGTAAAATGACAGCTTCTGAGTAGAACCCTGAAGATAAAAAAGGTTTGAGCGTATCGCCGAAACTCTTTCATACTCACCCGCGCGCCCGGCAAGAAACTTGTTTATCTTCAAAAAAAGAGAGTTAACCCTTAAAGAACTTGTGGACGCCTGCCTTTCGAACTTCGATGAGAATGAACAGTTGAGGCTGCGGCTTTTTAACTCCGCGCACAAATACGGCAAATGTGACAAAAATGCGGCATCCCCTGCAAGAGAAATTGTAGAGCTTTTCCCAGAGAAAGTTTAAAAGTACACAAACTGAAGGGGAGAATAAATCGTGCAGTTATGTACTCATACAGCAACAATATGCTTGACGGGTTCTACCCTGGGGCGACCCCCGATGGTAGAAAAAAAGAGAACCCATATCAGACGTAATTTCTCCATCCAACAGTGTTCGCGCCGGAACAGGGCCAACCAATCTTCTTGATTCTGTAGCGTCAATCAACCGGTCAAGGCTTTCGGGCAGGGTAGTGCTGAACGGGAAAATTAACCCATCGTGCGTGAAAAAACGAAGAAGGGGTTGAGAAAACCGCTGATCTGATAAGTAATACTTTTTTCTGGGTGGCATGCACATTTTAATTCAATGTGGTTACAAGCGAGACTTTAAGGGAAGCTCAGAAGACCCCAGATCAACACCGTAATCTTGTGGACAATGTAGCAGGTTATAGCGCATGTTTTACTGATATCGGCAAATCTATCTAGGAAGATTAATCGATAGATATGAATACCGTTGAGCGCTCAATTCAATAAAAATAATACCTAAAGCACTCTCTTACCCCGCGCCTTTGTGTCAGCAGTGGAAATTATATCAGGTATATATTATGTAAAATGTCGCAAAGACAGAAATCCTGACGTCAACAGAAGGTTCGGAAAAGCTCAATCTCTATGGGCTCGTGAGCGATTCCGCGGGCGATGGTATGATTTTTCCAATGAAAATTAACGATAATTTACGAGGAACAATTCCCCATGAAGCAATTCAGGTCGCACAGGTTCTTCTGGATCGAGGTGCCCGGGTCTTCCTTGTGGGTGGGTGTGTCCGAGACCTCATCCTGGGCCTGGAACCACCCGACATAGACATTGCGACCGATATGCCATTCGACGACCTCAAAGAAGCCCTCTCCAGCTTGGGAAGGACTTATGAACTCGGCAGAAAGTTTTTCACTCTCGGCCTTCGGGGCAATAATTACAATTTCGAAATCTCCTCCCTGCGAAAAGAAAAATACAAAAAGGGTTCGCGTCACCCTGAAGTTCAACCGGCAAGAGATATCCATGAGGATCTCGCAAGACGTGATTTCACAATAAACGCGGTCGCTATAGAGCTCTATCCCGACTCAGCCAATATAATCGACCCCTTTGGAGGAATCGAGGACATAAAATCGGGCATAATCCGAACCCCCGGGGACCCCAAGGAAAAGATGCTGGAAGACCCACTGAGGATGATGAGAGCGGTGAGATTCGCTTCGAAACTCGGATTCAAGATTGAAGAGTCTCTCAAAGAAATAATCAACAGGAACTCCGAAGCGCTCGATCTTATCTCCCTGGAGAGAAGAAGAGACGAGCTCGAGAAAATAATCATCTCGCCCCGACCTGATACGGGCATTAGATTGCTTGTGGAGATGGACCTTATGCGCTTTATTATCCCGGAAATCGCAAAGATGAAAGGAGTTGAACAACCAGCGAGATATCACAGGGCTGATGTTTTTGAGCATACACTTCTCACAATGACTTATGTTGAGCCTGACGCTTTGTTAAGAAGAGCAGCGCTTTTCCATGACACAGGAAAACCCGACACCAGATTGACCGAACCGAAAGTAATGTTTCCCGACCACGAGAAAATCGGTGAGGAGATAACACGACGCGCCATGACCAGACTGAAATACAGTCGAAAAGATATAGCAATGACCGCTTTCCTGGTTCGCAAGCACATGAGACCGATCCGCTACAGGAGCACATGGAAAGACGGGCCTGTGCGAAGCCTTGTGAGGGCAGGCGTGCTCGTGAAAGGCGACGAGGTGCGCGTTGCTCGTGAGAAAGTG
>JACVIW010000141.1 GCA_015711695.1 Candidatus Geohydrothermomicrobium daggyaiense | reverse complement strand
GGATATCCAAAGCCGGATCAGTTAACCAGGTGATAATGTCTTCAAGGTCGCAGAGTTCTCTATCCGGTGCGGCACAGGAAACCTCTCCTCCAGATGTGCCCCAGCCCCTACAATCGTATGTTATGACGACATATCCATTTTTGGCAAAAAGGGGAGCGTACAGTAAATCGCACTGAATTCTCCACCACATCCATGAGTGAACCATAATTACGGCAGGAAATGGTCCTCTTCCCTCAGGTACAAAAACGCTCACTTTAAGAGGAATACCCGAACCTGTCTGCACAACCCGCTTATGCTTTTGATATTGAGAACACTTTTTACCTGAAGGCAAGTCCTTGATTTCAGCCCTTTCACAGTTCCGTAAAGCCCGAAATATTCCTAGCATCGCTTTAACGAGCAGAAGCATTGGGACGGCGATTAAGAGGATAGATTTAGCCACCCCTCTTTTTTCAATTTTCGAATCCTTGTTTTTCTTCATCACAAACCTCCAGGAAAATTTAAACCATTTTTTAGCCAGGCTACGATCGAAAGAATGCTAAAAACCTATATCAACCGCATGGCGGAAGACTTGGTCAAGCTCTTTCACGCATAAAGACGAATTTGTACTGGATAAAGAAAATGGTGTTTTCTCACCTGTCTACCGTTTATTGAAACCCGCCGCAGGTGAAATCCAGGTCATGTGCTTGTCCTCTCAGCTTTCGCTCTCTGGCTCAACCACAATCCTAACAGGATAAACGTGAGCAACGATAGCGCCGCGAAAACAATCGGAGTACGCCCGAACTTATGAGTGTTTATACGAAAACCTCTCTTTACAATCTTCACGCTCAAAGCCTCAATCATTAGTTCGCCTCCGAAGTCCGGGCTAGACTCATGAAAAACGCCAGTTATCCGCAATCTATCGCCTATTGAATTGTATGAACCGGTAAATTTTATTCGCTCTGCATATTTTCTATCAACAAGAACCGTAAGACCGCTGTTTCCTCCTTTCAACTCCTCAAAAATGCGGCGAGGTCTTTTTGCATACAAATCATCATTTATGGCAAGCCACGCCTTGTTGCCAACAAAAAGGATGGGGTCAATCACCTCACCTTCGTATATAACCATTTCGCCGTCGAATTTATCTGACTTTTCTATAAGGTCCACGCTGGTGACAATTGGCACAGCTGACCAGCTATCTTTCGCAAAAGAGCGTGGAGATTCAAATATCGAAATGAACAGGAGCATGATTATCCCGGAGAAAATCGCTATGTTCATTAAATTTTTTATCCTCATCGGAAAACAAAATCGTCGAAAAAATACACTATCAAACAATTCGGTTCCTCCAGGGCAACTTCAAAAGGTAACCAATTAAAGTAAACACGGATATGAACTCAAGTCTTCCCATCCACATCTGGGCAATAAATGTGATCTTTCCAAGTACTGGCATCGCGTGGGATGTAATGCCGCAGGTAAGACCTACATTGGCGCAGGCACTCGTTGATTCAAAAATAGCAAGGGACAGCGGATAACCGTAAAAGGTAAGAATGAGTGCACCTCCCAGATAAGTAAGAATATAGCAAAGAGTCACCAGCAGAGCATTTCGAACCACGCGTTCTGTGACAACTATGTCCCTTAGATTGTGATATTTGTGCACTATTACAGCATCCGGGGGTAAGAGAAGCCTCTTTGCGTCCCACCATAGCGCCCTGGTCGAAATCGCCACCCTTATAGCCTTTATCCCGCCAGACGTCGAACCAGAGGCACCGCCAAGGCCCATTGCAATTATTGCAGCCAACAAGGCAAGAGGGCCCCACTTAGAAACAAACTGCTTGCCGTATATTGTCATGAAACCCGTTCCAGAGTGGCCCGAGACTATCTGATAAAACCCTCGCCTAAACATCGCGAGTAATGTTGGATATGATTTTGAAATAGAAAGCCCCGCGATGGCAAAGAAGACCGTTAAGGAAAGCGTAACAGCGAGACACCGCATCTCGGTATTCCTGTGTAATTCGCTTCTCCGTCCACGCCAGAGAGCGTAATGAACCCCGAAGTTGGTCATACCCAGAATCATGGTGATCATTGTGGCGCACTCAAACCACACGCTATGGTAGAAAATTATTCCCTGAGAGCGAGGGGTAAATCCCCCTGTGTCATAACCGGCCATGAAAATACAAATAGAATCGAAAAGACCTTTTCCAGGAGGCATACCAGCCTTTAGTGCTGTAACCCAGAGAATGAGCGTGCCTATGATTAGATACACCAAACTTACCACCCATATGAACCGCGCGGTTGATATGATATTTGGGAAAATATGATCTTCTCGACCTTCCCCCCTGTACATGTCAGTTGCCCAGGAAGCGCCAGGAACAAATAGCGCGAGAACAATAACCACAATACCCTGTCCACCTAGAAACATTATCATGTGGCGCCAGAGATTCACCCCGTATGAGAGGTGGTCCAGATCCTGAATAACCGTAAGTCCGGTTGTAGCAAGCCCGCTCATGCAATCGAAAGATGCGTCAAGAAAGGATCCAAAATGTCCGGACAAATAAAGGGGTATCGCGCCAAAGAGCATTGCCACAAGCCACGACAGGGCAACGGTTGGCATCCCAACAGCCCATGTTGCATTCGCTTCAGTCCGGCATGTCAGCGCGGTTATCAGCCAGAAGGCAACACATGATAGAAAACCAACACCAAGGTCAAGGGCGGGTTTCCATTCGCCAAGCGAAAGAGACAGGAAAAGCGGAATCAACATTGCCGCGCCCAGCCCAAGGATAACCTTTCCCAAGTTTTCCAAAATTGCTTTTGTATCCGAACTTTTAGGCATCCCAGTCGCATTTTAGCAGGTTAAAACCGAAGAAACATTCTTCCAATCACCCAAAAATCAAATTCGCTATCCATACAAGGATAAAACCATATGCAATAACTGAAGCCGCAATAACCAGAGTGATCGCTATGCCGACTGTTGTTTCGAGCAAAGATCGAAAACCACCGTATTTATTTTTTCTCAGACACTTTTCTATCTTCCGACTCTTTTTAGTTTCAGTCATGATAAACATGATATCCATCTCCCGGAAAGCACCTGTACCCCTAAATCTCATTTTTCTTCATATCAGAAAAATCGAACAACGCCAATACTAAGAACCTGAGGGTGCTCAACTTTCAGAAAAATCGATAAATGCAATTGAGAGAGAATAATAATATATTATGACTATACTCCAGCAATTGACCGACATTCACGCTTGTCTGAATGATAAATTAGATCCATGTTAAGCGGTGATAATTATCCGGGTATCTCGATTTAAAATCTAGCGCAGCATATCTGCTATTCTTTAGCGGATGGAAACTTATGCATGATGCAATAAACCAAAGGTGCGTTTCTACCTGCAAGAGGAGAATATGAAACGCTTTTTCTCAGAGAGGAAAAAAGCATTCCTGATCGTGGTCGGAGGCTCGTCAAAGAACTCTGGAAAGACTCAGGTGGCGTCCCGCCTTATACAAAAATTCGGTATAAATTGTGCGGTGAAGATCAGCATCGGTGAACATCATTTTCCCGATAGCGAAATAATTATACAGTCCGATATTATTAAGCAGCCCGGAACTGACACCGCACGCTACGCATCCGCCGGAGCGGAGAAGGTTTTCTGGATCGATACAACGGACGAAAACCTCCCGCGCGCGCTAAAAAAACTATCAAGGCTTCTTGAAGGTTGCCAAACTGTTCTGATAGAAAGCAATACCGTGCTCTCTTTTCTGAAACCCGACTATACCATCTTCATTGCCGGCGCTCATCCAGAAACCTTTAAGCCTTCAGCGCTCGAAGCAGTTCGCGAAGCCGACCTCATCTGCATAAATAGGAGAGCTACCGGCAGAGATCAGCCAGTAAATGAAACCATTGAGTGTCTATCGGCACTAAACGGAAAAGCAAAAATAGCGTGCTGCCGGGACGAAGACGAATGCGCAAATATAGCAATTATGGAACTGCACAAAGCGCTTGGCTGATGCAATAAACAGAGATAGAAATACGCAGGCCGTTTATGTCCGCGAAAGAGTTTCGCCTGAAATGAGTTTCTTTCTTGCGGAGATACGAGCAAGGGCAAGGCTTATAAGGTAAAGCAAAAACATCGGGATCGCCACAAGAATCATAGTCACAGGACTCCAGTCCGGTGTTACGATAGCAGCAAAGACACAGATGACCATTAAAGCGCTTCTCCAGTGCCTCTGTAACTGCTCGGGGGTCATCACATCGAGGGCAACGAGCATCCAAACAATCATGGGCGTCTCGAAGGAAAGGCCGAATGCCAATATGAACCAGCCACAGAAGCTTACGTATTCACCAGCAGAAAGAACGGGTTTCATTTCTCCGCCAGCTAAGTCCAGGAGCCACTTTATACCGACCGGCATAATATATTTATAACCGAAGGCAACGCCGCCGGAGAAAAAAACAAGAATCATAAGAACCACGATGAATGTGTATCTTTTCTCGTTTTCCTTAAGCGCTGGGGTAACGAACGCAAGCGTCTCAAAAATTATCACGGGCAGTGCTAGGGTGATTCCACCGAAAAGCGCGAGTTTAAAGCGAACCAGGAAAGGTTCCATGGGCTTGAGATAATGGAGGGTTATGTTTCCAGCAGGACCTTTCAAGAAGTCAAGTATGTCCCACGCGAAAAACCACGACACCGCAAACCCACAAGCAAGAGCGATTAGAGCAACTATAATTCTTCTTCTTAACTCCTCCAGATGCTGGAGGTAGGTCATCCTGTATTCCGCCAAGGCTTACCCTTATACGAGGAATTATAGATTAATCCTGCTTCGTTTCAGCCGTTGAGGAATCCTCGAGGCTTTTTTTAACCTCTTCTTCAACCTTTGAGGCGGAATCTCTGAAAGCTCTAAGAGCCTGCCCACTGGATTGCCGGATCTTTGGACGCCTCGAGGGTCCAAATATTATTAGCGCGATTACAAGTATAATGATTAGCTCTGTGGGACCAAGTCCGAACATTATTTCCCTCCCTTTTATGTTTCGCCATTGGTGTTTTCAAAAACACTCCCGTAACTCGATGTTATATTCGGGAATCGTTGATGTCAAACAAAGAACCCCGGAGATATCTACTTATATCTACTTATAGGTTCCCTATAGACTGAAGACAACCTGTGCTGGTTCTCTTAAGTCTTCCCGGTTTTTAACGCTTCCGCGATAAGGTACTTATTCAGAAATCAATTTGTCTTAAGTATCCCATCTGTTTTTGAGGCTCCGGACTGAGATAGCATATACGCTCAATATTACCCTTTAGTTTCTTCATCGTTCATAAGCGTGGCTATTCCTGGTTGTTTCGATCATCGTTAAATATCATCAATAACGACCGCGAGGAAAACCGATAGGAAAATTGCTCCATAGCTTGCCAGGGCACACTTCCCTCATCACCGTGGCCGTCCATATCGACAATTTCCGTTTCCTGTACATTCTTTCGACTGCCCCTGAGCCATTTCGCAACTTGCACAGCTCATTTTCTCTTTTATTCAATTTATAAAGGCGAAAATTCTGACACAACGGAATTAACCTGGAGACCGAATACAAGCTGGAGTCTGAAAGAACTATAATTTTTCACCTAATTCGAGTTTTCGCCAGGTACATAAAGATAGGGCTGGACCTTTTCTTTTTTTAATATATCAGATCGAAAAGCGCGCTGCCGTATGACAGGGCATGAATTGTGATGTTTAGAAGAACAACTTCTCTCTTCGGCCTTTGTTTTCTGTCAAATCTTGCCCCGAAGCACTGGAAACGACAGCGAGAATTCGCCTCATTTCCGCTATCTGATCCAGGCGTGCGCCGATAAACTCCACTTTGTCAATCTTCCCCGGTATTTCATCCGCTGAAGCCCTCACCCGAATATCATCCACGCAAACCCGGCAGGAAATTCTCTTTCTTGCCTCTTTTGAGATTTTGTCTTCGAAATTTTTAGCATTTAACTCAAGTCCCTCGAGCCACATCTCAAGAAGGGCAACTCCGCCACGTTTTCCTTTTGTCAGGTAATCCCTGAGAGAAAATATCTTTTCTCTGACGATTGATAACGTCGAATGCGCGAAACACGCACTACCCAGAACCACGTGACAGGGAAATAGACCCGCAACCTTTCAATGGTAGTGGAAAGTCTTTAGTGGAGTAACCGGCAAGCATTTCGGCGGCATGTCGCAGCCCGCTAGCACCACTGAGCAATGCATGTTTCAGCAAGCATTTTATTTCGAGAATAAACTCATGAGTTTTACAATCATTTCTAATGGCTCTTCACCATCCCCTCACATGATAAGGTTACATATCAAGGGAAGAATTTGTTTAAGATGACCTCGAAGGGAGGAAAACCCGGTTCGCTCTTCACAGTGTAAACCGGAGACAAACCTCAACCTTCTAGAATGGAATGATCACGGGTATTCGCACGCCTGTAACAAACCCACACTCAAAAGGATTGTTATATTTAAACCAGCCCTACTGCGCTCGCCTGCGAACTTGATT
>JACVIW010000140.1 GCA_015711695.1 Candidatus Geohydrothermomicrobium daggyaiense | reverse complement strand
CATGGAAGGGAAGGACATAGAACTAGACAGGACAGTGCTGGATGAAATAAGCGATCCTCTTGTTCATCTTTTAAGAAATGCTATAGATCACGGGATTGAGACTCCGGCTGAAAGAGAAGCGATGGGAAAGCAGCCGGTGGGGACTGTAAGGGTCACCGCATTTCGGGACAGGAACTATGTTGCAATAAGAGTGGAAGATGATGGCAGGGGAATCAAAGCCTCACAGGTATATGATAGGGCTTTGGCAAAAGGGCTTATCAGCATGGAAGAGAGGCAAGCGCTCGTAGACTCAGACCTTCTAAGCATCCTCTGCATCCCCGGGTTTTCGACTTCGGATGAGGCTGACAGCGTGTCCGGTCGCGGTGTTGGTATGGACGCGGTGAAGGACAGGGTTGAAAGTGTTGGCGGCTCCATGACCCTTGACACAACTCCCGGGCTTGGAACTTCTGTGACTTTGCGATTGCCGCTAACACTTGCGATCATCCGCGCGCTTCTTGTCAGCGTATCGGACGAGGTTTTTGCCTTGCCCCTGCGGGTTGTAGAAGAGGTGAAGATTGTCCAGCCTGAAGATATCAAGAAAGTGGGAGGTAAGGAAACAATAATATCCCGGGAGAGGATACTCCCGCTTGTAAGACTGGATGTAGCGCTCGATTGTCCTACAAGGATTAATGGGTCTGAGCCAGTGCAAGCGGTTATCGTTGAATGCGCAGATAAGCAGGTCGCTTTAGGGGTTCATGCGCTCATCGGGCAGCGGGAGATTGTTGTGGCTCCGCTTGATAGGTTGTTGAGGGATATTGGAGGGTTTACCGGCGCGACAATATTAGGATCGGGGCGGGTAGCGCTCGTCCTCGACCCGTGCGCGATCGCAGGTCTTTATTAATGGCGAAGGGAGCAGGAAAAGGTATGGGCAAGAAAGGAAAAGAGTATTCGGGGCTTCAGGTAGACGCCTTCAGTGAAGTCTGCAATATATGCGCAGGACATGCGGCTGTCGCGCTTTCAAAAATTGTTGATACCAAAGTAGAGATCTCCGTTCCCATTGCGAGGGTTCTTCCACTTCCGGAGGTTACCGAAGCTTTTGGTGGCTCAGAAACACTTGCTGCTGGTGTCTATATGAGGGTAGAAGGCCCCTGCCCCGGAAGCATAATCTTGCTACTGGGGCGGGAGAGCGCTAAATCTCTTATTGAGCATTTAACAAGAAAATTGGATAAAAGAGAGCTTTCTGAAAGAGAATCCCTTTCCGCATTTCAGGAAATAGGGGGGATGCTTTTAGGCTCGTATTTGAATGCGCTCGGCCAGGTTACCGGTTACAAATTTAAACCGCTTGTGCCCGCCGTGACGATTGACATGGCAGGGGCAATAATAGGAACGATCCTTGCTGACCTGGAAGGGATAGAATCCAGAGTTTTTAACGTTGAGACGAAATTCAGGGTTTCAAATGAGGAAATCACCGGTTACATTATCATGTTTCCTGATGAGGGTACCCTGGAAAAAATAACGAAGAGGCTGGGGGTTCCTGTTGAGTGAGACAATCAGGGTTGGGCTCGCGGAAGTGAAGGTATCTGGAAATTCATCTGTTCTCACTTGCATCGGGCTCGGCTCATGCGTAGCTGTAATAATGCATGACCCGGTAGCGAAAATTGGCGGTATTGCTCATGTTATGCTGCCCGGAAGGGCTCCCGAGAAAAGAGCAGATATGCCCGGTAAATATGCCTATACCGCGGTTGAGCTACTTCTTGAGGAAATGGAAAAATCGGGAGCCTCGAGGGAAAGGATAAGTTGCAAAATTGTGGGTGGCTCCAATATGTTCAAAATCCAGGCAGGACCATCGGGAGAGGTACCTAAAGGGTATCCGCGTTCTGTCTCAATTGGAGAAAGAAATGTTGCCGCGGTTGAAAGTTCTCTTAGAGAAGCAGGGCTAAAGATAAGCGCGGAGCACACTGGCGGAAACTTTGGGAGGAGCGTGTTCTTTTACGTGGAAACCGGAAAAGTTGAGGTAACATCAATCACTGTCGGCAAAGTTGTCATTTAGTCGTGCAATTTAAAGCGGGCGACCAGATCCAGGAGCTCAGAAGCCATGATCGAAAGCCTTCGGGCGGCAGAGGCAACATCACTTGCGGCTGCCCTTAATTCCTGAGAGGCGGCAGCGATTTCAATAGCCCTTTCAGAACCGGCCTCAGCAAGAACTTCTGCTTCTGTAAGAGTTTCTCTTGCGTCCTTGTAAGATTGGGCCCCATGGGCTTCCTTCGGCATTGACTCTAAATATTCGATGAGTTTGCGGAGACGTTGCGTCTGACTCTCCACGTTCTTTTCTAGTTTCAAGGCGGAGTCCACTATTTCCTCGAGATTACAAAGAATATCCGCCGTAGCCGCGGACTGCTCTCTGGCAAGGGATGAGACCTTTTGCGCACTGGCTGTCGCTTCGGATACTATCTCTTTGAGAAAATCCCGCATTCGCGTGATTGAAGCGGCGAGTGTTCCTATCTGGTCGCTCGTTCGTATGGGGATATCACCAGAGAGATCTCCCGAACCAATCCTTCTTGTGACGGTGGATAGCTCGAGGATAGGCCTGGATATGTTTCGTCCGGCAGTAACGGCTAGGATTCCTCCGGTCACCAGAAAAACAATAGCGACGACAAAAAGATACAGGGTAATCCTGTTTACGTCGGAATAGGCTTCTTTGCTATCCACCACAATACCGGTATACCAGTCGATACCCACACCTCGCTCAATTCCCGGCTGCACTCTTGCGAAAGAGACAAGTAAAGATTTGCCGCCGCGGCGCACGGTGGCCATACCCATATCCGCTGAAGTTATGATCTTCAAGGCTTCGCTAGAATTGATTTTCCTTGTTTTATTATCTAAAAGCGGGTTTGCAAGGCTGCCCGCGATGAATGACCCATCTGAGTCTATAAGATATCCAATTCCTGACCTCCCGAATTTTGCCGCGCTCAACGCGTTTTCTATGTCGGTGAGTGTGGTAAACAATGTGAGATATCCAAAGATTTGGCCATGCTCATCTCTTGTTGGTGAGGAAACGGCAAGAAGTGGCTCGGATGAAGAAAGTTTCTCAAGTTCAGCAGGGGAATCGATGTAACAGAGAACGAGAAGAGCCATTTGAGCGTTTTTAAACCACCCCATTTTGGAAACGTTTCCGACGGCTATGATCTCGCTTGACCCGGCGCGTGGGTTTCCGTTAGTGTCGGTGAAAATTCCTTTCCCTGCTATGGGCCATGTTTCAATTAATAAATTTATCGAACGTGTCATTTCAGAAACGGGAGTTCTGGGATTTCTGAACTGGGGGTAGTTTATTATCAAGCTCATTCTGGCTATACGTCTTTCTATAGCTGTGTTAAGAAGGCCGTTCACAAGCTTTGTGATTGTTTTTGTCGATTCGTCAATGTGGTGCCGCATTATGTTACTTGCGAGGGCATACGAGATCCCTATTGACGCGGCAGAAGAAAGCAAAATCAGAATCAGAAGCAACGCCGTTATCTTAAGCCGGAGGTCTCTTTGAAAGGGTCCCAAAGAATTACCGCCCCCTGAATGTCGCCTTGATAGCCTCCACTTTGGGAAAACAAATCATCCGATCTTAGCATAAAGTATAGCAAACCATTCATACGATAGAGAAATGGTTTTCCTTGTATGGCGAACGGGGATAAATGACATGCGGGCATTTATGCGCGATTATAGCGGGCGTGTGTTTTTCGCGCCTTTCGCGGTTTGCTCCTTTGCCTTTTGCTGCTGGCTTATTTGATATACTTCACTAAAGGATTATGGTTATTCTGCGCGGCTCTTTGTTAAGAGGTTTTTCGGGTGAGAAAAAATAAGAGCGTAATAGATCTCACTCTTGATATGGTCTCGCTTTTGCCTCCTGACTGCGTGGAGTGCTGTTTCTGGGAAACTTACGGAGCTGCGGTCCCGGGGGTTTGCCGGGAACCTGGCGGGAAGTCACAATGGATATCTGAAATCATTTCATCAGGATTCATACCCGGCAAAGTCCTGCTTGTTGACGGGTCTTTCGCGGGTTTTATTCAGTTTGCTCCTTCTGAAAGCGTTCCGCGTTTGAAAAAGCTGCCTTATCCATCGCCGGATCCGGATTCTATATATATTACCTGCGTATACGTTACTCCTGAGTTAAGGGGCAGGGGATATGGGAAAGCGTTACTCATGGAAAGCTTGAAGAGCCTTTCGGGGTCTGACTGGGTAGCTGTAGAGACACACGGTATGCGAACTGAAATGTATTTTCCTCCAGGGCCACAGGGATTTTTCGAGTCGTGCGGATTCAGAAAAATAAAGGATCACCCGCATGCCCCGCTGCTCAGAATTGATGTTAGATCTCTGGCTCTATGGTTCAGGCGTGCTCTCTCTGCGGTACGCGGTGTTGTGTTGCTGCCGTCCGGTCAACAATCGTCCAGGGGTTGTGAAAAGCCCTGCACATAAAGGATAAAAAGCTCTATCCCTGAGAACTCGCGCAACTCCAGGTTAATTTCTAACTTTCCTGACTGTTGCGCTCTTCCGCTTCTTCCGCGCGAGATTTCACGCCAAGGAAATATTTTTCAGTTCCCTTCGCTATTGCAAGAGCGATATTTTTTAGAAAATCTTGTGAGCGCAGAAGAGACTCCTCGGAAGGGTTTGTTATATACGCAGGGAGCACGACCACAACGGGCATTCTCGTGTCTCTGAGAAGGGTTAGAGAACTGCCCATTGCTTTTATGTTCTTATTCACATGAATTCTTTTAATTTCATCAAGTATTAGGTTTGCAATCCGGAAGCCGTAAGGAGATCGGTAGTTTCCGCGCTCGTAATAAAGACACGATGCGCCTGAAAGGCTCAGATCGGGGGAATCACCAAGGTGAATAGATATTACGAGCGTGGCTTTCTGCTCGTTTGCCCTTGAAGCGCGCTCGTGGTTGGTGAGGTGTTCGCCCTTTCGTCTGGAGAAAGTTATTATGGCTCCTTTTTCATGCAGGATTTCTCCCACCAGTTCGGCGATTCTTTCGACGACATCGCTTTCTCTAAGCCCTGAGGGACCAACCACTCCTGAGTCCGGAGGATAACCATGCCCTGGGTCAAGCATTAGGCGGCGACCTTCAATGCCCCCCGTGGGCAAACCTTTCTCAGCCTCTCTTATTGCAGCAAAGGGCGTTTCTTTTATGATTCTTGAGATTCTCAACAACGCATCGAAAGTTTTGTGCCCGACAATACCATCAGGATTCAATCCGAAATTTCTCTGGAACTGCTCGACCGCTAGAGCGGTGTTGGTGTCGAATATCCCATCTTCTTTTCCGCAGTAGAAGCCCAGATTGTTTAAGCGCCTTTTGAGCTCAGCCACGTCATCCCCGCGGAGCGGCGGTTCTCGGAGGAATAGGAACCTGCTGCCGAATCGCCGGCTTGCCTCGACGAGCGCGCGCCAAGTTTCTTGTCCCACGAGACCGTCGGAAAGAAGGCCCCTATCATCCTGGAATCTCCTGACCGCTTCTTCTGTTTCGTCGCCAAAGAAGGAAGACTTTACCTCGGGTGATTTTTCGTCGAGGTAGCCCGCTCCGATGAGTCTGCTCTGGATATCTTTTACTTCCCTGCCCGAATCACCGCGTTTGAATAATCTCATTGCTTTAAGTTCATTTTCGATCGGTAAAATCCCGCGAATCTTCGTAGACAAAAAATTTGCGAGGGCCTATTGGCCGTAGATTAGATTATACATGGTAAGTGACCGGATCAGGGGACGCTTTCAAGCTTGCTCTTTATCCTGTTGTGTTCACGGATGGGTTTTTTAACATTTTAAGATTTTTGCGGTGAACGCTCTCAAGGCAGGAACCTAATATGTGTCTCCACGTTTGTGGGATAAATCCCTTAAGAGGCGAATTCAAGAGGCGCGGCTGTTAAATTCCCTGGGAAAGGAAAGGGAAGGCAGTGTTCTCACTTGCGTGCCATAGAAGATCTTGTGCGGGATAGGTAGTCTATATTTCGGGGAAAAGTGCTCTTTGCAGGTGTAAAATTGGAAATTTTTGGCTTTGACTTAAGGTAATGTATGCTCATATACTATGATTGACTGTGCTAGGCGGGGAGCTAGCGGTGCCCTGTACCCGCAATCCGCTATAGCGGGGCTGAATTCCCACCCGAGGTTTTTGCGGGTTCGAGTTTGCCGCATCGGTAAGTGGTGTAGAAGGCTGGGTCCCACGCAACGGAAATTTGTGAACCCCGTCAGGTCCGGAAGGAAGCAGCGGTAAGCAAAACCTTCCGTGTGCCGTGGAGCAACCTGGCTGGAGCTGGCTGCCAGTGCGGAAGTCGAGTCCGCGGATCGAAGGTGGGTGCACAGTCACTTTAGTTTTAAATTGAAATATTGCCGCGAAGGAGCTTTTGTGGAACGCGTTACTCTGTACAACAAATGGCGACCGCGATTATTTGCGGAGGTTATAGGGCAACCTCATGTGACCGGGACAATTGCTAATGCCTTGAGAAGCGGGAAGCTCTCCCATGCCTATCTTTTCA
>JACVIW010000139.1 GCA_015711695.1 Candidatus Geohydrothermomicrobium daggyaiense | reverse complement strand
AGCGGGCCACCCAGCTGCTCACCGCCGAGTCGCTGCAGATCCTCGGTGGCTCCGGCTTCCTGCAGGACTACCCGATCGAGCAGTACATCCGCGACGCCAAGATCGACACCCTCTACGAGGGCACGACCGCGATCCAGGGCCAGGACTTCTTCTTCCGCAAGATCGTCAAGGACCAGGGCCAGGCGATCGCCCACATGGCGAGAGACATTCTCAATATAGAGCCTCTTGTGGTAAACAGTAACACGAATACCGGACTACGAATCCTTTATGATGATCCATCCCAGGTGGGGGCGGATAGACTTGTTAACGCGGTGGCTGCGATTGAAAAGTATGGAAATCCTTGCATAGTTGTTGATTTTGGAACAGCCACGACGCTCGATGCCATAAACAAAGAAGGCGATTATGTAGGTGGAGCGATTATGCCCGGCATCGAAATATCCGCTGATGCACTGTTTCGACATGCCGCTCGGCTGTCTCGCGTTGAGCTTGTCGCTCCTTCGAGCCCTATAGGAAAAAACACCGTTGAGTCAATACAAGCAGGCATAGTTTACGGCACCGCGGGCCAGGTTGACAGACTGGTTGAGCTTTTCAAAGCAGAGCTCGGCGAGGACGCTGCGGTTGTGGGTACGGGAGGGCTCGCCGAAATCGTTGCAGGAAAGTGCAGAACAATAAAGGACTGGGATCCGCTTTTAACACTATATGGCCTTAAAATATTGTATGAAAAAAACAGAGGATGAAATTTAATGACCGTTTATATATTTCCTTTTGCTTCGGGGCAACATTGCGAAAGGACAGCGCTTGAGAATGACTGTTTTGATGATATGAAAGAAGCTTATGACTGCGTTTGCATTTAACGCAGATAGAAATATTCATCCTTGAACAGGCTGGCAGATGTTTGTGTTTGACATTTTTATGATATACTCTTTGACGAATGACTAAGGTCGGACGCGGTGCCATTTCGATGGCACTTTTTATTGTGTCCTGCTTTTGTGAGCGCTTTGAAGAGCATACGGGGAGATTGTATGGAAGAGGGAAAGGATAAGAAAGAAATCACGACTCATGAGGGTCCTTCCCATCAGGATATTCTTGACATGATTGTTCGTAAAGAGGATGAGATAAAAAACAGAATTCGTCGGGCTAAAAGCGAAGCGGAGCGCATGGTGGAAGAGGCAAAACTCGAAGCTGCCTCAATGAAACGTGAGGCTCATACCGCCGAGATCGGAGAAGATCTAAGGCAAAAGCGATTGGAAGAAGCGCGAAGAGAGGCTGAGAAAGTCGCCGCTGAGATTATCTCTCAAGCAGAAAGGATAAAAACGATAGGTGAAAATGAGCTTGAAAAAGCGGTAGATTTCCTCATAAAAAGCGTGCTTCCGATCCAAAAGTGAGCTCCGCCTCTGTTTTCATAAGGGGGACGCATCTCAAATGATCCAGAGAATGGCAAAAGTGGAAATTCTAGGGCTTAAAGACGTAGCACTTGAGGCTATTGACGCAATCCATGAACTGGGTACCCTTCACATTGAAGACCTTTCGGAAAAAATCCCGAAGCTGGGCGGCAAGCGCATTAGCAGAATGGAAATCGATCCGAAGTACGCCGATCAGGTTGCTACTTTGAACACGCTACGCTCAAAAGTGGGGGATATGATCAGGGATCTTCAACTCGCGGTTCAGGAAATACCGAAAGCGGAAGTCCAGAAAGAGTACGATGCCATATGGAGCGAAGACGCGGATGTAATGATTTCCAGGATCGAGAGGATTATTGAAGAAGTCGAGCAGGAAATTAAAGAACCGCTTGATAGAAAAGCGGAACTCATGATGGAGCTTTCCAGGCTTGAGACATACGCTCCGATAATGCAGAAGATTCAGCCTCTTGTGGAGCGTGTCTCGCGGATCGAAGATATGGCGTCTATCGCGCTTGTAATTGAGAGAAAATTCAAGGCAATCCTAAACTACCTCAACGATGAGATAAGCAAGATTACTGAGGGAGAATGCGAGATAATCTCCGAGGATGTCGACGAAGAGTCCACCGCGGCGCTGGTTGTCTTTAATAGGCGTTTTCTAAAGCAGGTCCACGATTTTCTCGCGGTTCAGGACGTCAATCAGGTGAGGCTGCCAAGCGATCTTGCGAAGAAGCCCCTTGAAGAAGCGCTGGCGGAGATCAGGGCAAGGATAAGCAAGATACCTGAGGAACTTGAAAAAATAGAGGAGCACTTGAAAGAGGCTACTATAAAATATGCGATTAAACTGATCGCTGCGCGCAACGCTATTCATGACAGGATTGAAGTTATAGAGGCTGTTCCCAAATTCGCTCAGACCGACCAGGTTTTCATAATCAGTGGCTGGCTTCCTGAGGATTGCGTTGAGGAACTCGAGAAAGTGATGCTCGAGAAATTCGGGAACAAAGTTGTGGTAACCGTTACTGACATAAGAGAAGAAGAGGAACTGGAGGAGACTCCGGTTGCTTTGAAGAACAGGCCGTTTGTCAGGTATTTTGAGATTATCTACCTTCTCAGTAAGTATCCTAAATACGGCACTGTTGACCCTACGGTGGTGTTCGCAATATTTTTCCCCATCTTCTTTGGGATCATGGTTGGCGATATCGGGTACGGAGTAGTTATTACCGCGCTGGGATATTTTGTCCACAGAAAATTCCGCAACAAGCCACTGTTGAGCATGGGTGGATATGTTCTCACAATCAGCGGCGCATGGACAATTTTCTTCGGAATCCTCTATTTTGAATTGTTTGGAGACCTTCTGGAAAAAGCTTTGCACCACTGGCACGTGGAGCTCCCGCTGCTTGGTTCTAAACATTCATTTATAGCTTTTCCGATAAACAGACTCGAAGCGTTTACTCTTATGATGCTTGTGAGCTGTGCCCTCGGGTTCATACACATAGGCGTTGGGCTGGTCATTGGTATGATCAATGGATATCGTGAAGGGAATACGAAACACGTCATGGAGAAGGCTGGGGGTCTAATTTTCCTTATCGGAATTCTAATCGCCGGTCTCGGACTCGCCAAATATATACCAAAATTCTTCGGACCTGTTGGAATTGTGCTTGCGCTGATTGGCGTTGTCATGGCGACGGCGGGCGCGGGAATGGGAGGTCTTATCGAGACAATAGTCAGTGCCGGAAACGTTCTCTCTTACGCTCGTCTCATTGCGGTTGGGCTTGCTTCAGTAATTCTTGCCCAAGTTAGCAATGACCTGACCCGCCAGCTGTGGCACGGCGTTTTCGGTGTTATTGTGGGGATTGTAGTAGCGGTTCTTCTCCACACTCTTGCTGTAGTGATCGCAATGTTTAGCCCTTCAATCCACGCTCTCCGTCTGAATCTTGTGGAGAGTTTCAACAAGTTTTTTGAGCCAGCAAAATTCCGTTATGAGCCGTTCAGGAAAACTGGAGGTGAAGAATAGTGCAAGAAGCAATAAAGATCGGACTCATAGCAATTAGCGCTGCGATCGCAATTGGAGTGTCAGCGATTGCGACCGCCATGTCTCAATCCCGGATTGGGGCTGCGATGGCAGGCGCTGTGGCTGAGAGACCGGAACTTCTCGGTGGTGCAATCATCCTTGTTGCTATTCCCGAGACAATGGTAATCCTGGGGCTTGTTATCGCTTTCATGATCACGGGTCTTAAAGGTTGAGAAAAGGGAAGTGAAGCGGCTTGGCTTTAGAGGATATTTTGAGGGCTCTGGAGGACAAAGCCCGGACTACGGTCGAGTCGATTAAAAGCGAGGCCGAGAAAGAGAAAAAGAGAATAATGGCGGAGGCTCAAAACGAGGCCGCAAGAATCAGGAGACAGCGTCTCAAAAAGATTGAGGATGCTTTGAGAAGTGAAGCCACGGCTATGATTTACTCCGCGACCCTGAAAGCAAAAAAAGAGGTCAATCAAGCTCGCGAGGAAGTTGTTGAAAATGTTTTTAGAATTGCTCAGGAAAAAATTTCCAGGTTAAGCGAGGAAGATTCCTATTCCGATATTTTTAAGGCTTTGCTCGATGAGTGTGTTGAATTGATTGATGGCGAGATTGTATTTCAGGTTCGCCCTGAGGACCGTTCGCTTCTTGAAAGGCTTCTAGCCGAAAAAGGCATCCAGTACAGCATATCGGACGTCCCTCTCGAATCAAGCGGCGGGCTTAATGCCATGTCAGCTGATGGGCGCATAATCGTTTACAACACTTTTGAAAAACGCCTGGAAAGGGCGAAAAAGCGCCTCCGCCTAGAGATTTCGAATATCTTATTCCCCGACTGACCAAAAAATAAATGCCAGAGGTATAGAATAATGGCAAAGGTTGACCTTTCTGACTACAGTTACGTTAATGCTCGCGTCAGGGGTATGCGTGCTCATCTCCTGAGAAAAGAATTCTTCATGCGTCTTGTTGAAGCTGAGAACTTCGAAGCTCTTCATAACCTCCTTGACCAGACTGTTTACAGGCGCGAGATAAATGAGGCGGTGCTTATGAATCCGGAAAGACCCGATTATGATCAAGCGCTCAGCCTCAATCTTTTCAGCTGTTTTAAGAAGATTCTCGATTCAACCGGCGGAAAGCCCCACAGGCTTGTTAGCATCCTGCTTTCCAGATACGACATACAGAATATAAAGACTATAATGCGGGGGAAAAGAGGGGGAGCGCTTCCGAGCGAGATCGTGAGCATGCTCGTTCCTCTCGGCTCCATAAGTATGGAAATCCTCCAGGAAATGTCAGGCGCGCGTGAACTGCGCGATGTTCTTGGTATTCTAGCTGAGAACAGAATAAAATACGCGCGTCCCCTGCTTGAAAAATTCCCCGATTTCGTAAACAGAGATCAGGATCTTGCTGTGCTTGAACTGGCTCTGGACAAGTTCTATCTCAAAGACGTGATAGATCAACTTAAAGGGAAAGACAAGAATGTTGAAATGGTCAGGCAAATTTTCGTCGGTGAAATAGACCTGCGAAACATTTCCACCATCGTAAGGATTCGCGGGTTGAAGCTTGAGGACCATGAAGTAATGGACCTTTGCATACCCGGAGGCACTCTGAGCCGTGAGCAGTTTCTCGAGCTTGTCAGGATAGGGGACGTCGAGCGAATTGTTCTTGCCTATCCGGATCCGCAATACAGAAGAGTGCTTGAGAGAGCCCTTGAGTTGTACCAGTTGATTGATGTTGTGGCTTTCGACAGAGAGCTCGAAAGAGAACTTATCAGGATTGGCGTAGGGATGAGCAACGTTGATGTTTTGGGCATCGGTGTAATCATCGGGTATATGAGCGCAAAGCAGAATGAGGTAATTAACTTAAGAATTTTATTCAGGGGCAAAATGATTGGTCAGACCCCTGACGAAATCAAAGAAACACTTTTCTTTGTTGAAAGACCGGCGGAGCGAGCCGCCTGATTGGGAATAAGGATTGGATTGATATTGATATGTATAAAGTGGTTGTACTTACTGACCCGGACACGGCGATCGGGTTCCGACTCGCCGGTGTTGATGTGTGTGTTGTGGAAGACACTGAGGAAGCGAAACGCGAGATATCAAGGCTTATTGATGATGACCGGACCGGTATTCTGGCAGTTAATGAGTCCTTTTTGTCCCTGATCGACGAGAGGATGAGAAACAAAATAGAGTCGATATATAAGCCAATTGTCGTCTCACTTCCAGTGAGGGAAAAGATTGGAGCTGTTGGGGAGCGGAAAGCGTTTCTGGCAAGGCTTGTGCATCGTGCTGTTGGCTTTGACGTTACATTGAGGAGGGAATAGCGGGTAATAACCCTTCGTCATGATTTTGATAAGAGGGGTGTGAAAACGCGTGATAGAAGGGAGAATAACAAAAGTTTCTGGACCTGTCGTACAGGCTGAGGGTATGGCTGGCGCGAAGATGTACGACGTTGTTTTCGTGGGAGAGCTTCGCCTGATTGGGGAGATAATCAGGCTTGAAGGAGACGAGGCAACAGTCCAGGTATATGAGGATACAAGCGGGCTCATGATTGGGGAGAAGATAATATGCACTGAACAGCCGCTTCTACTTGAACTCGGGCCTGGAATGCTTTCTTCGATTTATGATGGCGTTCAGAGAAGGTTACCCGAACTTGGGGAAAAATACGGTGAATACATCAGCCGGGGCACTCTGTCAGACCCCCTTGACAGGAACAGGGAGTGGGAGTTCGTACCCATTGCTAAAGAAGGACAGGTGGTTGGTCCGGGTGATGCACTGGGATATGTGCAGGAAACAGAGGTCATAAGACACCTGATAATGGTTCCGCCGGGACAGGGGGGCAGGATTGCGGAGATAAAAAGCGGGCTTTTAAGGGTAACCGATACTGTCGCCATAACAGAGGACGGCACAGAGTTTACCATGATTCAGAGATGGCCTGCACGTATGCCGCGCCCGGTTGTTCGCAAGCTTGACCCCGAGATTCCGTTTATCACCGGAACGAGAATCCTTGATACGTTTTTTCCAGTTGCTCAGGGAGGCTACAGTATAATCCCTGGCGGGTTCGGAACAGGTAAAACTGTAACTGAACAAACGCTTGCGAAATGGGCAATGGCTGAT
>JACVIW010000138.1 GCA_015711695.1 Candidatus Geohydrothermomicrobium daggyaiense | reverse complement strand
ATCCCTGCCGAATACTACACCCCTTGAAGAAGGCCGGGTAGTCCTGAACGTCGTGCCGAATGTTCCACCAAAAAACATGTCTATCAGATCTTGAAAACTGGTAAAACCCGCATAATCCACCCCACCATGGCGCTTGAGTCCCTCAAGCCCCCATATGTCATACTCACGCCTTTTCTCCTCATCCGAGAGGATTTCGTAAGCAAATGTAAGCTCTTTAAATTTTCTCTCGCTTTCCGGATCATCCCGGGCAACGTCAGGATGGCACTCGCGGGCTTTTCTCCGGTATGCAGCTTTAATCTCTGATTTTGTGGCGTTTCTGCTCACACCGAGTATTTCATAGAGGTCTTTTTCGATTTCTTCGTGCACGCCTGATACCCCCGTCAACCCCTGGGACTCATGAGCTTTCTCCCGAGGGTCTTAGCAAGGTAATCTACTGCGCCAATAGCGCGTGCATAGTCCATGTATTTTGGACCAACCACGCCAAGAGAGCCTATTATTCCCGGAGCAACCGGATAACTGGTTCCGATAAAAGCAAACTTCCGAAGTTCATCTATTGGGTTTTCTTCCCCTATCCTGACCATAAGCCTTTTCTCTTTTATTATTTCTTTTAAAAGGTCAAGTATGACGTACTGCTTTTCCAGCGCCTCAAGCAACATCTGAACCCATACAGCGCCAGTCTTTTCCATTTCCCTGACAATATTAGCCGTTCCACCTATAAAAACATGCTCCTCGATAGTGTTCATATACTCCTGGATAGCCTTAAGCGATTTCTCTAGAAGCTCCTTTCCGGCCTTGCCAACGCCCGCGCCTCTAATAATAGCTTCAGGATCAATCTCACTAGCGTTTTTTCCTCTTAACATATCGTTTAAATATCGCTGTACTTTTTCTATGACATCCGACCTGATTTTGTGATTCGTAATAATTAGCCTTTTGCAAACTTCACCTTTGGTCGTGATGACAATTACAACCACTTTTTGACCATTTATCCTTATCATATCGACGCTCCGCACTGTATCCGCCGGGGGGAACGGAGCAAACACCATTGCCGCGCTTCTTGTTATGTTCGAAAGAAGAAGCGACACATCCCTTAAGAGAGCCTCCAGTTCACGCGATCGCTCAGCAAAAATTTTTTCAACAGCTTCCGAGTCATCAGCCGTAAGGCTGGGGTATTCGGTTAGCATATCCACATAGTAGCGATAAGCAAGGTCAGTCGGTACCCTACCGGCGGAAGTATGGGGTTGAATTATGTATCCCATCTTTTCAAGAGACGCCATCTCATTGCGTATCGTTGCCGGGCTGATCCCCAGCTCACATGTCTCGGCTATCAGCTTAGAGCTAACCGGTTTTCCCGACAGGATATAGCGCTGAACGATTGCCTTGAGTATTTGCTGCTTTCGCCTGTCGAGCTCAGGAAGATTCATAACCTATGCCCTCCATATGTTGCTAACTTGGATTTTTATTCATTGTTATTCTAATCCAAACACCTCTTTTATCATCCTTGTGGTTACACTAAGAATTTTAGCACTCCATGAAGAGGAGTGCTAATACACATAATCCTTTGAGTATAAAACGAAATTTGAAATTACTCCTGGCTCTCTCCCGAGATAACAGCGATAAAAGCCTCTTGGGGAACCTCAACTCTCCCAACCATCTTCATCCTTTTTTTCCCCGCTTTCTGCTTTTCCCAGAGTTTTCTCTTCCTGGTTATATCACCGCCATAGCACTTCGCGGTCACGTCCTTTTTCCGCGCCGGTATATTTTCTCGAGCGATGATTTTGCCGCCTACCGAAGCCTGCAACGCGACCTCAAAAAGTTGTCTTGGAATGTATCTTTTGAGCTTTTTGACAAGTTCGCGCCCTCTTGACTGAGCAAGTTCCTTCGGGACTATAGATGAAAAAGCATCAATTACCTCACCATGCACAAGAATCTCGAGTTTAACAAGATGGCTTTCTCTGAATCCTATAATCTCGTAATCCATAGAAGCGTATCCTCTCGACCGGCTTTTTAACTGATCATAAAAGTTAGCGACCATCTCTGAAAGCGGCATGTCGAATGATAGTTCGACCCTGTTGGCAGAAATATACTCCATATTTTTGAAGACAGCACGTTTCTGGCTACAAAGTTCCATCACGGGCCCCACCATCTCACCCGGGGTAATTATTAGAACTGAAGCGTAAGGTTCCTCAATCTTCAAAATTTTATTTGAGGGCGGCATCTCACTGGGATTTTTAACGTCAATTGCGTTTCCTGCTTTATCGACTGCTTTATAAATTACGTTCGGCGCTGTGATTATTATTTCAAGGTCATATTCCCTTTCCAGCCTTTCCCTTACTATTTCCATATGCAATACGCCTAGAAAACCACATCTGAAACCGAATCCAAGTGCCTGGGACTTCTCGGGCTCAAAGACAAACGAGGAATCGTTAAGTTGCAATTTCGCAAGCGCGTCTTTCAACTGTTCGTAATCCCTGTTATCAACCGGATAAAACCCGGCGAAAACGACGGGCTTGGGTTTTTTATAACCGGGAAGCGGGAATTCTGCGCTCCTTTTAACATGAGTCAGCGTATCCCCAACAGGTATTTTGGATACATCCTTGATTCCCGTAGCAACAAAACCTACCTCACCCGGCCCAAGGGATCTGGAAGGTTTCATCTGAGGTGTGAAGAAGCCGAGAGATTCGGCGCAACAGGCTGTCCCCTCAGCCATCATCAGTATTTCTTCACCTTCCTTTATTTCGCCAGTCACAACTCTGACGAACGCAACAACGCCTCTATATGGGTCATAAGTCGAATCGAAGACAAGCGCTTTCAGTGGGTCGCCAAGATTGGCTTCCGGGGGCGGAACCCTTTGGATCACCGCATCTAGTAACTTCTTTACCCCTTCTCCTGTCTTCGCTGAACAGTACAGGATATCATTTGGCTCAACATCTAATATCTCTACTATTTCGTCGCGCACTTCTTCCGGTCTTGCAGTCGGAAGATCAATCTTGTTGATTACCGGAATGATGACGAGATTGTTCTCCCTGGCAAGATTGAGATTACCAATCGTCTGAGCCTCCACGCCCTGGGATGCGTCAACAAGGAGAATCGCTCCCTCGCATGCAGCGAGACTCCTGGATACCTCATATGAGAAGTCCACGTGACCTGGCGTGTCGATAAGATTCAGTTCGTAATGGATTCCTTTAAAAGAGTAAAACATTCTCACAGCCTGAGCCTTGATAGTAATCCCCTTTTCCCTCTCCAGATCCATTAAATCGAGATATTGGGGCTTAATCTTATCCGGCTCCACTGCTCCAGTAATTTCAAGGAATCTATCCGCAAGGGTGGATTTCCCATGGTCTATATGGGCGATTATGCAAAAATTCCTTATGTGCTGGATTCTCAGTGTCAATCACTTCCCAATAGATTTATCAAAACATACTTAGAACATAACCCCTGTCTTACAAAAAATACAAATTAGGATGTCATAAAGCAATAACTCAGATACAAGTTCTTTTTCTGTCAGTCGATGGATTTTCCGTACTGTCGACAAGAAAAAGGCATTATGCTACAATCCTTCAGAAATTCATGAGGAAGGTATCATTATGCCTAACATCAAACAACAGATAAAAAGAATGAGGAAAGCGCAACAGCAACGGATGCGAAATCGCGCTATCAAATCCAGACTCAAAACAGAGATCAAAAAATTTCGTGTCGCTCTGGAATCAGGAGATAAGGAAGCGGCGATACAGGCGTATCGTGTTGCCGCGAAAGCCCTTGACAAAGCCGCTACTAAAGGGGTAATTCACAAAAACAAAGCAGCCAATAAAAAATCGCATATGGCCAAAGCGCTTAACAAGATGGGCGAAAGCGCCGAAAAAATGAGCGCTTAGTCAGTGATTCTCGCAATAAGTGTCTCCAGCACATACGTTTCATACTCTTTTTCAGGTAGATATCTTCCGGAATGTAGTTCCACGTTTGTCTTCATGAATTCCTCGAAAAGCGACCTCAACCTGTCGGCAGAAAACTTTCGCGATTGCTCAAGGCATTTGCTGACCAGGAAGGGCGGGATCTTGAGCCTTTCCCCTATATCCCGCGGACTCATTTTTCTTGAGAGAGTCTTAACTTTGGAAATTAGCCTGAACTGCCTGAGTAGAAGGCTGAATATCCTTTCGGCGTTTTCAGATTGCTCCATAATCTTGTTGAGTACATTCAATGCTAGACCTTTTCTTCTGCTTGCAACTGCGTCTACTAATTCAAATATCCCTTTAGTCGCGGTTGAAGCAGTTAACATCTCTATCAGTTCAACGTCAATCTTATTGGCATCTCCGGCATAAAGGCAGATTCTTTCTATAGCCGAGGAAAGCTCGCGGATATTGTCGCCGACTCTTTCAATAAGCAAATCGATAGCCTGCCGCTTGATCTGCTTTCCTTTCTGACGGAAACGCTCGTTAACCCAGATTTCCAGGGGAATTTTCTCACTCGCTTTTCTGAGAGAAAATTTGACGATTTCACATGTGACTGACGCCACTTTGAAAATTTGTGAACTCTCGACTTTTGCCAGCGTTTTACCGGGATACTGATCTCGCGGCTCCTGAAAATGGGCAACTATTACAAAAACTGTCGAACTATTCGGAGATTTCATATACTGGATCAGTTTTTTCTGACTCGCCGCATTTAGTAGCGTCGCATTTCTCACTATAATAAGTCTTCTGCCCCCACCCATAGTCACTGTCTCAGCCGAATCAATAATAAGGTCAATTTCATCTTTAAGGGCGTCAAACTCATCTAACCTGAGTTCGCCATCTTCGGCGCAGCGAAACGCTTCCTTCAGCCTTGCGAGAGACTCCTCCATGAGAAATTCCTCATCGCCATAAAGAAAATAAACTGGCTTCAAATCCTCGATTTTGACGTGCTTACCCCGCTTTTTGTTACTCATTTCAAAAGGATACGCTTTTTATTTCCTGAAGCTATGCTTTTTTGAAATCACTTTGATTCTACCATCAGAGGGTAAGAGAGT
Source organism: Candidatus Geohydrothermomicrobium daggyaiense (assembly GCA_015711695.1). GTDB lineage: Bacteria > Actinomycetota > Geothermincolia > Fen-727 > JACVIW01 > Geohydrothermomicrobium > Geohydrothermomicrobium daggyaiense. Next base: position 1,526 of record JACVIW010000138.1, on the reverse strand, counting down.
GACATCACCATCTTCATCCGTTCGATAAACCCGAACGCCACTTTTCCTCAAGTAGGTTATGAACTTGCTGGAAGGGTGACCGTACTTGTTGTCTTTTTCGACTGAAACCACCGCCACGCTTGCGTTACAAGTGCGCAAAAATTCAGTACAAAAAGCATCACGGGAACCCTGGTGGGGGATCTTCAATACTGCACAAGAAAGATCTATGCCCTCATGGACCAGTGAGATTTGCGCCTCTTTTTCGATATCACCCGGAAGAAGCACCTTTAAATTCCCGAGCTTAACCAAAGCAACTATTGAACAATCGTTCACATTCTCACATGAGTTGATTTCGTTTCTAACAGGGTGAAGAATCTCGACAGATAATTTGTCCGATATCACTAAGAACATCCCTCTTGATGGGTTTATAACAGGTATATTCTTCTCCTTTATCGTTTGTTCCACTATGTTTAACGTATTTGAGTGGTGGCTCTTTATCCCAGGCTTTATTATCACTCCCACGGGAATACTCCTCAATATTTTGCCGATACCTGCGATATGGTCGCTGTGCGGGTGGGAAATGATAAGTGCTTCAAGGTTTCGCACGCCTAAACGCGATAGCTTCTTCATCGCCTTATCATCATCAGGCCCAGCATCTATAAGGATAGAAGCTCCAGATCCATCTTCGACGAGTACCGCGTCACCCTGCCCGACATCCATGAAAATAATTCTACCGCTCCCGTGTATTACTCCCTGCAATATTCCCGGTAAAAGAATCACCGCAATAGACGTAAAAACCAGCGTAAATGCCACGAAAAAGTAGCCTCTTTTCGTATTCTTTCGGACGAAGATAATAAGACCGGTTATATATAGAAAAAGCGCGGTCATACCAATGGCGCTGACGGGTTCAGCGGCAGGTAGCTTGCTTGCAAGAACCGCCACGTAATACGTCGTTCTTGAAATTAAAACAGGCAACAGCGCGGCTAACTTTCCAACACCCTGATTCAATAGCGACAGAAAAACCGTCAACCATCCAGATAAGAGAAGGGGACCGACAAGAGGCACAACCGCAAGATTTGCGATTACCGAAACCAAAGAAACGCTTTCTCCATAAAGAACTAAAAGAGGTATCACAGCAAGCTGCGCCGCAGAGGTCACCGAAAGAAGTCTTCTTAGTTTCTTCAGCCCTGAAGTTTCCATATCCGGGCTTATGCTGTTCGCCATAACCGAAATACCTATCGTCGAGGCAAAACTCAGCTGGAACCCGGGGTCAAGCAGAACAGAGGTATTGAAACCGGTCATGATTATCCCAGCAAAACTCAATCCCGTTATAGGCTCATATGTTCTGTTTGAAGATCTACCTAAAAAACAAATCGCACACATAATGAACGCTCGACACGCAGAAGGCTTGAAACCAGAAAGAGCTAAAATTATTCCGCCCGCAAAGGAAGCGAGAATGTGACTTGACTTCCTTCCGAATCCGATCCGCACAAGAATCAAAAGAACCGTGAACGAAAAACCCGCTACATGTAACCCTGACACAGCAA
>JACVIW010000137.1 GCA_015711695.1 Candidatus Geohydrothermomicrobium daggyaiense | reverse complement strand
ATTTTCCGGTGTTCCCATTCTGACAGGTGGCAGAGGCTAGACAATGCTTCGGGTGCTCCTTTGGCCGCTATTATATATTTTGAGCCATCAGGGGATTTGTAAACATGCGACAGAGCAAGGAGTTCGCCGGTAAGGGGATATTCCTTAAGGAGTTCCCATTCGTCATGCAAATGTTCGGTTGCGAAAAGTTTTCTCTCCCCCAATCTTTTTATTGCCCTTTCGACCGGGTCGAAGGGGTCTTTCTGGCTTGCGAGTATGCTGTATTCGATAATTTCGTGGAATTCCTCAGGAAGTGGGGCTTTCAAATGCTCACCGATATCGTAAGATCTTTCTCCTGCCAAAATTTTTCCAACAGCAAGGCGGTTATAAGTGAGGGTTCCTGTTTTGTCTACACATAATACGGTTGCGGCCCCGAGTGTTTCAACTGCTGGAATCCTTCGCGTTAAAACGTTGTTCTTTGATATCCGCCAGGCTCCCGAGGCTAGAAAAACCGCGAGGACAACCGGGAACTCTTCAGGGATCAACGCCATCGCCAGAGTAAGACCGACAAGTATAGCCTTCGGCCAATCCTGTCTTGTCAATCCATAAGTCAAAAATGAAATGAAGCAAAGTGCTAGGGCGAATGCTGCGACTGCCCTTACGATTTTGCGCGTCTCTTTCTCCAGAGGTGTTTTCTCTAATTCAATTTCAGCAAGAGACGCCCCGATTCTCCCTAACTCCGTTTGCGCGCCAGTTCTTTCAACCCTGACAATCCCCCTGCCGCCAACCACGATTGTTCCAGTGTACACGTAAGGAGTTCCTTCTCCTCCGGGGGAGCCCATCTCGGTGTTTGCAATTGCGGCAGTTTTGCTTACCGGGACTGACTCCCCGGTAATGGCTGATTCGTCGACCCGCAGATTTTCCGCTGACATTAGTATCCCGTCAGCGGCAATCCTGTCTCCCTCGGATATGAACAGTATGTCTTCCCTGACAACTTCCCGTCCGGGAATTCTTTTAAGTTCTCCATCGCGCAAAACCAACGCTCGGGGACTTGTAAGATCACGGAGCTTTTCAAGCGACTTTTCTGTCTTCCGCTCCTGATAGATTGTTATGCCAGTTATAATCAGAACGAAGCTCAAAAGGATCAGCGCTTCCGTGTGGTCGCCAATTGTAAGATAGAGAGCTCCAACAGCGAGCAGAAGGATAATCATTGGCTCGGTTATTATCCTTTTAATCGCGGAAAGGAGTCCATGCTTTGAGGTTCTCGGAAGAAGGTTGTAGCCCTCAGCCTCAAGTCTTTTGCGCGCTTCGGTTTGGGTAAGCCCTTTTATTTCGGTAAAATTTGTTTTGTCCATGATGCGACGCCCCTGGCGAGGGTGTTTGTAATCTATTTCCTAATGGTGAGCGCAATATTGAGCGGGATCGAAATGCTGTTGAATTCGCCCGTTTGTCTAATAAATCCCGAGCGGTGTCTCACCGCCAAAGTAAAACATTCTCGCGGGTGTATTTTGGTAATTATAACAGAGAATTCCGCCGGAATAAGGGATCAGAGGGAGCGTTTATCACAGAGTTGATCTTGCCCCTGGCGCGACTCGAACCGGGAGATCTTGACTATTGAATTTTCATTAAAAGGGTTAAGCGATGGTGGTATTTTGTTGCGTAAGATCTCGCTGTCCGGGGCGCGAATCCTGGATTTCAATAATGTGAATTGGGCACTAATCGGGCGGTCTTTAACTGCGCGTGTTTAGATGAAATAATTAAATGGGTGACGTTCGCAGCTTCTACTGCGCATGCGGGGTTCGCCTGGAGGTTACCCGCGGAGCGACGCTCAATAAACTAGACAGTTGGGTGTGTATGGTTCTATGTTAGGGGCTAAAGTATTAGCGAGATCAAAACTGAACCTTTTTCTCGAAGTGGGACCTTTAAGGGAGGATGGTTACCACCAGATCAGGTCCGTGATGCAAGCACTTGAACTTGCGGACGAACTTTACCTGAGGCGAACGGATGGTTCGTCGGGAAAGATCCGAATTCGCTGCAGCGATCGCAGGCTTCCTGTTGATGAAGAAAATTTTGTCTGGCGCGCGGTTGAAGTTTTCGATAAACGAACAGGCGCCCTTGAAGGAGGGGGAATTGAAATTTTCATAAATAAGCGGATACCGATCGGGGCGGGCCTTGCGGGGGGCAGCGCAGATGCGGCGGCAACCCTGGTGGCGCTTGCACACATATACGAACTCGATTTAGACGCTCAGGAATTATTGAACATGGCAAGCCTTGTGGGTTCGGATGTGCCGTTTTGCCTGGTTGGGGGCACCGCTATGGTAACGGGAAGAGGTGAAAAAGTGGAAGCACTTGAGCCGCTCCCGCCATATTATGTTGTCCTTGCAACGACCGGGATAGAATCAAGCACGCCTGAGGTTTACAGGCGCTTTGATTCCCTCGATCCTGGGGAACTTCCTGATCCGGATAACATAAGCCAGCGCCTTGACCGCCTCATGGAAGGTATACGGTTCCAGGAATTGGATCTTATCTGCGCGAACCTACACAACAGCCTTGAGGCTGCCGCTCTTGATGCTGCGAGGGTAAATAAATATAAGGTCCTCGCGAGGGAAGCGGGAGCTGCGGGGGCATTGATGACGGGAAGTGGTCCGACGGTTTTCGCGCTCGCGTCTTCGCTTGATAGCGCTGTGAATATAGCGCGAAACCTTGAAGATTCCGCCCCCATCACGATCATAACGAGTTTCGCTGGTAAAGGCGCAGAGATTACCGTGTAAAAGAGTTTTAATTTAGTTATATATTAAAGGAGCTTACTGACAATGGGGTGTGGCCAAGTGGTAAGGCAGCGGCCTTTGGAGCCGCGACCGCAGGTTCGAATCCTGCCACCCCAGCCAGCGTTTACTGAGTTTTTTAAACTCCGCAGGGGGCTCAAGACCTGAATTGGCACGCTTGGCGCCTCGTAGTATTTGACAACAACTTGTTCTGATGAACGTAGAAGGGCTGGAGATTCAAAACGTTAACGTCTCGGTGATTGTGCTTGCCGCGGGAAAGGGCAAGAGAATGAAGTCTGCCATTCCCAAAGTTATGCATGAGGTATGCGGTCGAACCCTGCTCTCATATGTTGTAGGGGCTTCTCTAGCGGTTTTTCCCGGTGATATATGTGTCGTAGCCGCGGAAGAGCATGATGAAATTCTTAAAGAGTTTGGGCAGCGCGTGCGCATTGTTATACAGGAAGAACCTCTTGGAACGGGCCACGCTGTTACGCTTGCGTTGAAAACCATTGATGAGCGCTTTTCGGAGGTTCTCGTGCTTCCCGGGGATTGCCCTCTCATTCTGCCAGAGACACTTAACAAACTCCTAATGGTCAGGAGGAAGGGCGAATGCGCCGCTTCCCTTCTCACCGCGGATGTCAAAAGGCCGGAGGGATATGGGAGGATTATCAGGGATCATAAGGGAGACGTTATAAAAATAGTAGAGGACCCGGACGCCAGCGAAGAAGAAAAAAAGGTCAGTGAAGTAAACTCCTCAGTATACGCTTTTGAAAGATCTGCTCTTGAGGCAGCACTCAAGGAGATATCACCGGATAACGCACAGTCCGAATACTACCTGACTGACGCGATACAAAAACTTGTGGCTCGTGGAGCGCGAATATCTGCTCTGAAGGGCGAAGAAGTGGAAGTCACAGGGGTGAACAACAGAAAGCAGCTTGCCGAGGTTAGGCGCTACATGCAAGGAAGAATAAACGATAGGCTTATGGAGGAAGGAGTTACAATAGTTGACCCCGAATCCGCGTTTATCGACTGGGGTGTTGAGATAGGCCAAGATACGACAATTGAACCGTATGTGTTCATTAAGGGAGAAACGAAAATAGGAAGTGGCTGCAGAATAGGGCCTTTCACTGAGATAAGAAATAGCATTATAGATGACAACTGCACGATTGAGTTTTCCTGGCTCGAAGACAGCGAAGTCGGAGAAGGCTGTAGTATCGGACCATATTCACGTCTCCGTGGCGGTTGCAGCCTTGGAAAATTCGTGAAAGTGGGGGGATTTGTGGAGATGAAGAAAGCCCGTGTCGGGGACGGCAGCAAGGTGCCTCACTTGAGCTACATGGGGGATACGCAGATCGGAAAGGGAGTAAATGTGGGGGCAGGAACGATCACCTGCAATTTCGATGGCGAAAGGAAGTACCAGACGTTGATCGGAGACAGGGCCTTTATCGGTAGCGATACCATGCTGATAGCGCCTGTCAAAATCGGAGATGACGCGGCGACTGGCGCGGGATCCGCTATATACGAGGACGTGCCGGATGGTAGCCTTGGAATTGAGAGATCCAGACAGAGGAATATCTATGGCTGGAAGGAGAGAAGAAAAAAGCGAAAGGAAGGAAGAAAGGGGAACGCTTAAAGAATAAACCGGTGGAGGTGTGACACTTGAAGGAGGTCATCAGAAAGAAACTAATGGTTTTCAGCGGTACCTCCCACCCGGATTTAGGTATTGAGGTCGCCACGGGCATCGGGGAGAAGCTTGGGAACGTCGAGATATCCCGCTTCAAAAACGGGGAGATATACGTGAGGTTTTTAGAAAGTGTCAGGGGAGTCGACGCTTTCGTGATCCAGACTTGCGCTGAGCCAGTAAACGATCATATTATGGAGTTGCTACTTATTATCGACGCTCTTAAAAGAGCTTCGGCCAAGAGAATAACAGCAGTTATTCCATACTATGGATATTCGCGGCAGGATAAAAAGACACTCGCAAGAGAGCCGATCAGCGCCAGACTCGTTGCGGATATTATCTCTGTTGCGGGTGCGAACAGGGTTTTATCTGTCGACCTGCACGCCGGACAAATCCAGGGCTTCTTCGATTTTCCTTTTGACCATATCACCGCGTTACCCTTGCTTGCCGGTTACATAGTGCAGAAGAACCTTCAAAACGTTGTGGTGGTGTCCCCGGACGCGGGAAGGGTTAAAGTAGCCAAGAAGTTTGCGGACCGGCTGCGCGCACCAATGGCGATCCTTCACAAACGCCGCACTGAAAAAAACGTGGCTGAGGTGCTCCACGTAATCGGAGATGTTAAGGGGAAAACTGCGGTAATCATAGACGATATGGTGGACACGGCGGGGACAATGGTCAACGCGGCAGAGGCTCTCCGGGACGAAGGCGCGGTTGAGATATACGCGTGCGCGACGCACCCAATATTATCGGGGTCAGCGGTGGAAAGGATAAGGGATTCAAAGATAAAGGAACTCGTTGTAACAAACACGCTTCCCGTGTCTCCCGAGAAAAAGATTGATAAAATTACCGTGTTGTCTATCGCCCCGCTGCTTGCGAGCACGATACTAGCCGTTTTCAAGGAGGAGTCAGTTAGCGAGCTCTTCGGTGGCGATAATCAGGCTTGACATGGAGTGTGATATATAAGTGGAAACAAAACTTAAAGCGGAGAGAAGATATGATACCGGTAAGGGTGTCGCAAGGAAGTTAAGGAATTCAGGCAAGATTCCGGGAGTCCTGTACGGTTCGGATATCGAGCCCTGCTCAATTTCGGTGAAGCTCGAGGATTTGAGCGAGGTTATCCGTCAGCACGGCGGGACCAACGTTCTTTTGGAACTTGAATTGGCGGATGGTGGGAAGGTCGAAAATCACCTTGCGATGATAAAGGAAATCCAGAGACATCCTTTCAAAGACAGGATTCTTCATGTTGATCTAATGAAGGTTGAGAGGTTCGAAAAGGTTACCGCGAAAGTTCCGATCATGATTTCAGGCGAGGAGAAATCCAGGGGCCTTAAAGCAGGGGGAACTCTTCAGCACATCCTCTGGGAAGTGGAAGTCGAATGCCTGCCTGAGGATATACCGGACCACGTGGTTGCGGACATTGGGAAGTTGGCTGTGGGCGAACATCTCCTTGTGGGCGAATTAATAGTCCCGCCGGGGGTAAAAGTACTCACCGACCCTGAGGATGTTGTGCTCACAATACTTGCCCCGCGGGTGGCGGTTGCTGGTCCGGAGAAAGAAATTGAGGAAGCTGCACCTCCAGAGGTTTCCAAGGAAGGCGCAAAGGCTAAGAGCGAAAAGGAAAGTTAGAGCTCTGACTAATGCTACTTATAAGGAAACGGTCCCCTGTTGCCAAACTGATTAAGAAGACAGATATATCCGCGCTCGTGGTTTGTCTCGGCAACCCGGGGCGAAAGTATCAGAGAAGCAGGCACAACGCAGGATTCATGGTGGGGGATGTTCTTGAGGAGCGTTTCGAGGTTCTTAAGCGGGCAGCGAACAGGCAACAATCACTTACCTTACTCAAAGAAAATGGCATAAGCTTTGCTGTTTTACGCCCTCTTTTGTATATGAATAATAGCGGAATCCCCACCGCGAAAATTGTCAAACGGCTTTCAATCTCGATCGAAAGGCTTATTGTGGTTCATGATGATATTGACATCCCCCTGGGCAAGGTCAGGCTCAAAAAAGGGAGTGGCACTGCTGGACACCGTGGTCTTGAATCGATCGTTCAATCGCTCGGTACACGGGAGTTTCACAGGGTTCGTGTGGGCGTGGGGCGGCCTC
>JACVIW010000136.1 GCA_015711695.1 Candidatus Geohydrothermomicrobium daggyaiense | reverse complement strand
CCGGGAGAACCGCCGAGCCACCTCCCTTCTTCTTCACGTTGTACGCCCTGGAAAGACTTTGCGAAGAGGGAAGAAGGCTTGCTTCTGTTGTGCTGACGGTACTGGAAGAAGGCGAGGAAGAAGGGAAAATAGCGATAAATAATTTCCCGGGTTACACTCATCTTGCTTACTGGGTTGCCATGAGCATCGGGCTGGGGACGTCGATGACTGTTGTGAACACCGGCGGGGGAACGACAATGAGCCAGGAGCTTGTTCTCAATATTATCGAGAGGATGAAACCAAAAATGTTCCTGGGCTTGCCGGGATATACATATAACCTTTTTCGACACGCTGCTTCTGAGGGAAGGGACCTTTCAAGCATAAGCTTCGTTTTAATGGGGGGGGACAGGGTCACGCAGGGAACAAAAGACAAGGTATCCTACCTTCTTGAGGAAATGGGCTCAGTCAATCCCGTTATTTGTTCTGCTTACGGCTGCACGGAGTTGAAGTACGCCTGGGCAGATTGCGGTGCCGAAGAGGATACGGGTTATCATATCTACCCGGACATGGAAATTGTCGAAATAATTGACCCCGATTCTGGAGAAGTGCTCAAGGAAGGCGAAACCGGCGAGATAGTAATAACTAACCTCGACGCCCGTGGTTCTGTTGTGCTCAGGTACAGAACCGGTGATATCGCGCAAGGGGGTATTACTTTCGAGCGCTGTCCCGCCTGCGGAAGGACAATGCCAAGGGTAAGTTCGGATATAAGGAGAATTCGGGGCAAGAAGGAGTTCGAACTTTCAAAGGTTAAGGGAAATCTGATCGACTTAAACAGCTTTACCCCGATTTTGAATAACAACATAGATGTGCTTGACTGGGTGGTTGAGATAAGAAAAAGGAATAACGACCCGGACGATATTGATCAGGTTATCATTTACGTATGTCCCACTTATATCGGACAAACCGAGGGGCTTGAGAAAAGGCTTATCGAAGAGGTGAAGGACTCCCTTGATATCATAGTTGATTCGGTTATCGTGACTTCTTACGAAGAAATATCCCGGATGCTTGAAAGCGAAAAAGGAGAATTCAAGAGGGTCAGGGATTTAAGGCCGCTTTAGTTAGTTTTCAGGCGATTCTCGACCAGCTAATAAAAAAGCGAAAGGGTCTTTTTGATTGCCGGTACTTGAGGAGAGAAGGGAGTGAGGCTTGTGTTAGACCCGAATTTCATTGGAAAGGAATACCCTCCGACTGAATATGAGATCGGCAGGGAAAAAATGCGGGAATACGCTCGTGCAGTTGAGGATGGAAACCCTTATTATCACGAGAAAGATTTTGGCTTGAAAAGCCGGTACGGAGATAATATCGCCCCACCGTGTTTTGCCTCTGTCTATAACCTTATGGGTTGCGCAATGATGTTTATGGATCCTGAGCTAAAGTTAAACATGGCGATGCTTGTTCACGGTGAGCAGGAATTTGAGTTCCACAAACCGGTGAAGCCTGGTGATGTCATAACGACAAGAGGAAAGATAGTGGACATTTACCAAAAAGGACACAATGATTTTATCGTTTATGAGGCAAGGTCATTCAACCAGGATGGTGAGCTTGTAACTGTCGGCCGCGCAACTTTCGTAATCAGAGGGGGTAACTGATATGGCTCCGTCTTTTGAGGAAATTAAAATAGGGGACGAGATTCCGAGGTACTCGGTTCAACTCAACCAGATGATGCTCTGGATCTACGCCGGGGCAAGCGGCGACTTCAATTTAATACATGTTGACAAGGAATTTGGCGAGAAAGTGGGTTTGGGCGGAACTATTGCTCACGGTCTTTCAAATATGGCGAGGCTTTCTAAAACCATAACCGACTGGGTAGAAGACCCGGGAGCCTTGAAATACCTCGCCGTCCGTTTCGCTGCCCCCGCAAGACCCGGTGACACGATTACTTTCTGGGGAAGGGTGACCGACAAGAAAGAGGAAGATGGAAAGAAAATTGTCGTCTTGGATGTGGGAGCGGAGAATCAGGATGGTGTTCAAATTCTTACCAGAGGGTCTGCCCGTGTTGAATTATGAATAAGTGAGCTATAGCGGTAACGCAGTATCTGCTGTGGGGAGTTGGTTGCTCTTGCTTTAATTATTTTATTTCGGAGGCGCGTGTCAAATATATTATGCATGGCCATGTTCCCAAGGCATATTTTTACCGTGTACAGGAAACTCTATTTTTTCGAACCGAGCAGGATTTTAAGTTTCGCTATTGATTTCTGTATGTTCTAATGTATCCAGTGCGGTATCGGACACGAAAAAATGACTACTTTTTGCATTTCCAGATAGATAAGCTTTCGTTTCAGAAGTTTTTGCCCATTTCTATATTCTGGTCTACCCGTTTATTGGCGCTATCTTAATAAGCAGAGCAGCATGCTGTTATACTTTTATTAAAATTTATTCTTTTATTAAAATTGGAGGTGGATTTTTGCTCAGATTTGTTATTCCTAAAGGCAGCCTAGAAGAACAAACGCTTAACCTTCTCAAAGATGCCGGTCTTCCGGTGAGGAGGAGCGGTGACAGGGAATATAATGCCCGAATTGACAATGAGAGGATTTCGCAGGTAGCTATTCTCAGGCCCCAGGAAATAGGCAAGTACGTGGAGGAAGGGATTTTTGACCTTGGCATTACTGGCCTTGATTGGGTAGAGGAAACACAGGCAGACGTGGAAATACTCGCCGAATTTCCTTACGCGAAAACAGGAAAGACAAGAAGTCTTCGAATTGTTCTTGCTGTTAGGGGAGATTCTGGCATCAAAAGACCTGAGGATCTACCTCCCGGGACGAGGGTCGCCACGGAATACCCCAACATTGCGAGGAGATATTTTGAGGCTAAGGGGCTTTCTATCAAAGTCATTCCCTCAGCGGGAGCTACCGAGGCGAAAGTTCCCAATATCGTTGACGCCATTGTGGAAATAACCGAGACCGGAACCACACTCAGGCAGCACGGCCTTGAAATAATAGATGATGTCTTTTACACAACCACCGTTTTAATTGCTAACCGTAAGAGTTACGCGGATGAGAAGATGAGAAAATGCATGGAGGAGATAAAGATGCTCTTGATGTCGGCGCTGGAGGCTAGGGGCAAAGTGTTGCTCAAGCTCAATGTCAGTGCCGAAAACAAGGACAGTGTCATCGGATTGCTTCCCGCCTTGAGGTCTCCTACAGTGAGTCCGCTTGCGGATGGCGGCTTCGCTGTTGAAACTGTTGTGGATGAGTCCTTACTTTCTGATTTGATTCCTCGTCTAAAGGAAAAAGGCGCTGCGGGGATACTGGAGATACCTCTCGGGAAAGTAGTTCCATGACAGCGACTTTTTCGTAAAGCCCGGAGACGATTTCCGTATGAAAAATCTGAAAGGTGATGACATTACAATAACTCTCCAGTGGGCTGTTGCGGTAATACTTACCCCATTTGTTCTAGTGCAACCTCCGGATGCGGGGACCATAAGCATCTTCACGCGAGTATTTGTTGTTTCCCTTCTCTACGGGACGAGTCTTCTTGCAACCCTTCTATATTTGTTTACACGGGGAAAGTCTGACAAAAGAGCAGAACGCGTTGTTGCCTATATGGCACTAGTAGACGTTGGCATTGTACTCATGGCTCTTATGTTGTGGAGAAAATCCATGCCGGACCTTTTCTGGGTACTTATTTTGATGGTGGTTGTTGCGGCAACCAGATTTGGACATGCTGTGACGCTTCCGGTAACGATAGTAATTTGTGGTCTTTATACGGCGGTTATGGTTATCGGGGCAGATGATACTGTTTCTATGGGAAGGGTAATATCTGATGCGCTCTTAAGATCAATTTTCCTCATATTTGTGGCAGGCTCGATCGTTTACGTCAGACGCGGAGAGCTTCAGGAACTTGAGTGCATCAAAGTTTTTTCTGAATCAGCATCACGGATAGGGTCAACTCTTGATCCTGCGCAGGTGTTGCGGTTTGCCTGCGAGGGAATATCCAGAATTTTGAAAGGCGCTTCGGTTTTTGCCTACAGGATTGACAGGCGCACCGCAAAGGCACACCTTTGGGAATGTTATCCACCTGGGCAGGGTAAAGCGGTTGATGCAGAGAAAAGGCCTTTTCCCGGGGCGAGCCAAGGCCTCCGTGCCGAAATGCCGGACTCCGGTGAAGACGAGGGCGCAGCGCCTGTTGATAAAGACATAACATTGGTAGAAGGTTGTGCAATATTCCCTGGTAGCGAAAGCGAAGAAGTGATCATGTTGCCGGCTGACGTGAACAGCGAATTGGGCGTAGTTTTTATGGCGAGAATCCAAAAACCGCTTTCATGGACAGGGCAGGAGAGAGTGGAAGTATGCAAATCTATTGCATGGCTTGTCTCCGCTGCACTCGAAAAGTGCGTGAAATACACTGAGGAAAAGCGTATGCGGGCTGAGACTGACAGTCTATATAAAACCTTGAGAAAATTGGGCTCCTCTATCAGTTTATCTGACGTTGCTTTGACTGCCTGTAGAATGGTGATTGAGGGTATGGGAGTTAGAGGCAGTTCCCTTTTCTTGCTTGACGATCAAGAGCGGTATTTTTTCCCGGCAATTGCTGTCGAGTCCAGTGGGTTTGTCTGGGAGGAATTTAGCGTTGGGAATGAGATTTCTGTGGAGGAAATTAAAAAAAGGTTTCCACCCTCAGGGCAGGATACGTTAATCATCGACAAACCCAAAGACGCGGATTTTTTGCCGCCTTTCTTGAGAGCAGAAGGTATAGTCGCGCTTTCTCCTCTCTACCTGGAGGGAAAGATCTCGGGCTTGATATGCGCAAGCGATGAAGAAGGCAAATATTTCAGCGATAATGAGATGTCAAGGTTCAGGGCGGTCGCAAGCGAGGCGGGACTTGCGATCTCTAACGCAAGGCTTCACGATAAGATATCTTCCGATGCAGCTCAGTTATCGAGTCTTATGAATATCACCAACGCCATAGGGTCAACTAATAATCTCGCGACGATAATGACTCTCGCACTTGACACAGTAAGGCATTTGTTCGATTGCAAATACGGGCTGATATACAGGATTGACGAGACGGAGGGCACGCTTAAATATGTGGATTCTTTTGGTTATCCCGAGCATGTTCTTAAAAGAATTGCCTTACCGCCATATCTTCCTGTTGGGGAATGCCCGGTGGCTTCAGGGGAGAGAATATACAATATTGGCGACCTTTCGTCTGCCATAAATGTTTGCAGGGTTTTGAAAGAGATTAGACATGGATCAAGCGTTTGCGTCGCGCTCAGAGCGGAAAAAAAGACTCTTGGGGTTCTGCATCTTCAAAGCACGGAAACGTGGGCGTTTCGCGACGAGGATTCAGATTTCATAATGGCAATAGCGGACCAGGTTGCCATCGCATTGCAGCGAGCATCGCTTTTTGAGGAGGTCAATAGACTGGCGGTAACTGACCCTCTTACAGGGGTTTTTAACTTGCGTCGCCTGGATGCTTCACTGAGAGATGAGTTCAGTAGGGCAAAGCGTTATCGCAGACCATTATCTTTCCTGATGGTTGATGTTGATAGGCTTAAGGTCTGGAACGACACACTCGGTCACCAACATGGCGATCTGGTACTCAGCAAAGTCGCTTCGATCCTGGACAGTAATACGAGGGATGTGGACAAAGTGTTCAGATATGGAGGAGATGAATTCTGTGTCCTTCTGCCGGAGACAGATCTGACGGAGGCGGTTATTGTCGCGGAGAAACTGAAAAGAGCAGTCGAAGAATACAGGTTCCCTGGAGAAGAAAAAATGGGCGATTTATCTATCAGCATAAGTGTTGGGGTTTCATCGGTAACTGGCGTTGTGGGCACTCCAGACGAGCTCGTCAAATCTGCCGATGAGGCTCTTTACGAAGCGAAAAGAGCTGGTGGAAATTCTGTTGCGGTTAGCCGAAGCTCATCTCTTACATAGTGAATAGTGAGGTTTGAACTGTTCGTCTGTTCAAAAGAAAAAGATCCCGCCAGGAGCTTGATTTGCGAAAAAATTCTATAAGCCTTGCCTTAGGATAAACTTAGGATAAAATATGAAACCCGGGCGATGACTCGGTTTCCCCAATTATTCTGGCTCAACAAAAATCTCAAGCAGGTTCAATGAAGGGAATTTTATTTCCATGTTGAATTTGTTGAAATAGCGGATATCCGACCTTATAATTTAGCGTTAATACTTTTGTGACGAAAACTTAAACGAATACGTAACAATCTTAACAAATGGCAGGGGGGTTTGTTCAAAGGATCGAAATGAAAGAGGAAGTTATTCTAACTGAAGAGGGTAAGAGGAAATTCGAGGCGGAGCTTCAGGAGCTCAAGACTATAAAGAGGCGAGAGGTAGCTGAGCGCCTGAAGAATGCGATCAGCTACGGAGATCTTATGGAGAACTCTGAGTATGATGACGCGAAGAATGAGCAGGCTCGAATTGAGCATCGAATAGAAATACTTGAAGCGATGCTTGCCAAAGCCCGTATCATAGACAGGCGGCATGTAAAGACCAAAGAAGTAGGCGTCGGCTCGCTTGTCGAATTAAAAGAGGTTGGTACC
>JACVIW010000135.1 GCA_015711695.1 Candidatus Geohydrothermomicrobium daggyaiense | reverse complement strand
TTAATGCTGTCAGAAACCTGAGCCATAGCATGTGGGTGAAGTCCGCCACCCACGTAGCCGGAATGAAACTTCAGCACGTTAATGTCAATATTCGCTGGATTGACGAACCGAATGGCGGCAGCTATGGGTTTAAGAAAATCAGGCAGACAATCTTTGAGCGCCCACAATATCCGCTCCATCAAGATTATGATATCAGCGGAACACTCAGCAAGAGAAGGATCAATTCCGCCTGTGCTTATACACGCTTCGGGCACCAAGAAAAAGAAAACGATGGAGGGAATACAGACATTGACACTCGGCACGATCGGCCCGTCCAGGTTAACGAATCCCCTCACCGCTTCGGAGCCAGAGCCATTATTCCTCATGCGCGCTTTCGCTGGCACTGACACAACCTTCGGGTTTGCTAAACCCTTAAAAACCGCTCCCTGAAGATAGATGTAAGCCATTGTCGCGCCCATGCTGTGTCCTATATAAATCGGCTTTCTGCCTGTGATCTGACGCACTTTTTTAACCACTGCCGCTACATCGTATATCCCGTAATGGTCGATAGACGAGTTCCAGGAAGGAAACCAGCCCCGGGTAATATCAGCGGACGCTCGATAACATCCGAGCCAAACATCGTAACCCTGAGAATAGAGATAATAAGCAAGGCTGTAGAATTTAATTGGATCTCTACGAATTATCTCATCGCCTCGTGCCCATTCAGGCAAAACTTCCGGGAGTTTGACATCATATCGTTTCCCTTCAGGACTTCTCAGGTCAAACTCGTTTATGTTCGCCCCCGCTCCTGGCATTAGAATTACTGGGGGCGCTTCCTCATTGAACGGCTTACTCCATTCAGGGAGGTAGCGCCTTATCGTAAGAATCGCACCGTCATCAGTTTTCGCTTCGAACTCAGCGCCAGGGACCGCGGAGAAAGCATTTCCCAGCGAGCAGGTGAGATTTAACGCAAGCATGAAGATAGCGCAGGTAAAAAAAGCAACAAAACGCTGCGATCCTTGAAACCTCTTCATCATATAACACCCATTTTTTCTTTCGAACGTAAATGAGATAACCGCGAATCGTGCAAGATTCAAATAAGAACGCTTAAGGAACCGAGAACCTATTCATGAACTCGATCGTTATTGCCTTAAGATTTTTATCAAGTCTTGAGAAGCATTCCTTTTTAATAATTTCTGGAATTGGGCCGTAGTAAGCGTGGGCTATTCCCCCGGTAATACACGCTATGGTATCGCTGTCGCCGCCAATCGATATAGCTTTTCTAATGGCATCCTCAAAATCGACAGACTCATAAAATGCCCTTAGCGCCTGAGGGACGCTTCCCTGACATGTTGCGTCAAACGAATAATGCTTTCTGATCTCGCTTATCGGCTCATCCAGATAGTAGTGAAAATAACTCTCTATAAAACTTTTTATTTCTTCTTTTCCGCTTCCATTTCTTGCAAGAAATATTGCGCCCGCGGTCGCTTGAGCTCCTTTCACCCCCTCTGGATGATTATGAGTGACTGCCGCACTTCTTCGCGCTTCTTCCAAAACCGCATCGAGATCATCGAAAGCCCAACCCACCGGAGATACCCTCATCGCGGAGCCATTTCCGAAACTGTTATATGGCTTGACGCTCCCGGACCTTGCCCAGATGTAGAACATCGAGCCGTAGCCCGCGCCAGGATACATCCTGAAGTAACGTTGAAAAGTTTCCTGGTAATCCCCTCCTCTTAGAAGAACCTCCGCAACCGCAACGGTAAGAACAGTATCGTCTGTGAACGAGGACTCGGAAGAAAACAGGGGGAAATCGGTCGTTTTGATGTTGTTCCGTTCATAAACTGACCCTATAATGTCCCCAGCGCTTGCCCCGAGCACCAGGCACACCTCCAAAGACAGGAACCAAATATTAACATCAAATCGGAGCGGCAATTCTTTATAAACATGATACTACTCATGCATGCATCATTGATAAGTAAGACCCAGCGTCAACGATCGTATTTCTTCTGCATGCCGTTTAACCGGTATTAATTTTGGTGTTAAGGTTCCGAATAATCTCCTCTGCTTCCCTGACCGTGCGCTCGATCACCTCTTGAACTGTTGGTATATCGTGAAGGAGTCCGGTAACCTGCCCGACTGGAAGAACGCCTTCCGTAACATCCCCGTCTTCGGTTGCGATTCTTATAAGTTTGAAAGCGTTAGCCATGTAAGCAAGCTGCTTTGCGTTTTCCCAGCCGGACGCCAGGACACCGAAAAAAAGTTTGATAAACGGCAGTTTTAACTGCTTTGCTATGAACCGTGAGTTGGGTATAGCCTTTAACATCTGTATAGGGTTCAAACCTCTTTTTCTCGCTTTTCTCGCGCCCTGAGTGTCGAGCACCCGACACCACAGACCGTCAAACCTCTTGGAGTAAAGAGTGTCATATATATCTTTTTCCAGAGAAAGCTTCTTGTAGTTTTCGTGCAGTGGACTTTCTTTTGTGGTCATCATTCTCGTTCCCATCGCGACACCCTCAGCCCCTAGCGCAAGCGCAGCTGCAAGGCCTCTTCCATCCCCTACTCCACCCGCAGCAATAACAGGTATATCAAGCTGTGAGGCAAGATGAGGCACGAGAACAAAAGTAGTTGGTGGCTCCCCGTGAGCAGCTGCTTCGTTACCCGTAGCGATGACCGCGTGGCAGCCGTAATCCTGAGCGCGCTTCGCATGCCTTATATTCGTCACCGTGGCGATAACTTTCCCCCCGTATTCACCTGCCGCTTTCACTATCCAGTCCCCTTTGCCAAGGGCGAAATTAATAACGGGAACCTTTTCCTCAAGAAGAACCCTCGCGTTTTCGGCAGCCCCTGGAAAAAGCAGGGAAACGTTTGCTCCGAACGGCTTGTCGGTAAGCTCTCTTACTTCCCTTACCGCGGCCCGCGTCTGGTTTTCGTCAAGCACGCCAGTCGCCAGAATGCCCAGTCCACCCGCGTTGGAAACAGCAGCAACCATTTTTGGCACGCTGATCCAGCTCATGCCCGACATTATAATTGGATGTTCAATGCCAAAAAGTTCCGTGATTCTCGTCTTCATGCTCTCCTTCCCTTCCTTCCTCTAAAGCCAAAACCCAGAAGAAAATATCACCGCGCCCGGATGGATTTAAAAATCGCTTTTTACGCATGGTTTCACGTAGCCTTTTGCTTTTGCGCCACTTTTATGAACCATCACTTTGAGAACCCCCACGGACAGTACACTCCCACAACTACCATCGGGCACATTGAAATTTTATCACTGCACGGGTGTTAAGCGTAAAATTTCGCCCAGCCCTACAAATTATTGCCGCGAGAAAAACCTCAGCGGCAAGAAGCTTTCTGGAAAAAGCGAAATTTTCCAGCCACCCACAGTGTTAGTTTTCTAAAATGATGGGCAGAATCTCCATTGGTTGTAAGGCAATCTAAAAATAATTCCCCTTAAGGCGCAGAAGAAACGTTCACAGAAGAGTAGCATGCTCTTATTGTGCAGGAAACATGATTATCGACACTGATGAACGTATCTCTTAAATATCTAAACTCGAGGAAATGCCCAGCTTTCTCCTGAGAAAATCAAGTCTGAAAACGGGCCTGCCCCGCCGCCCATCCTTCTCTATCGCATTTTCAAAATCCTTTAGGATTCTATTAACTTTCGCTCTTCCTTTCTTTGTGCGGGAAGCTTCCTTTGGTGTCCTTCCACCCAACCTTGAACATGGCTCTTCTAACCATTTCGAAAAGAAATCCTCATTGTAGTCCGCAACAGGCTTGACGATTACATTTTCATTTAGCAAAAAGCTGCTTCCCAATCTGGAAACAATGTTTATGCCTGACTCTTGCTTCGCGTTTTCACTCTTCCTGAGAAGTGAAGTCTGGTCCTGTATGATATCAATTTTATGCGAAATCAAACCCACGCACATTTCGTTTAAGAGGTGCTTTCCGATTTGCAAGTCCGTGATCGAGGCGGTCTGGAAAATCAGTCTGCTGTCTCTTGCCTTTATTATCCCCAATAGTTTGCGCGCCCTCCCATTAGAATCCACCGCTTCAAGATTCACGCTTCTCACCGTACACTCATCAACTATCGGATAAGTGCTCCTCTTTTCCGCAGGTCGGCAAGCGCTGATGGCGCTTTTGCTTTTCTCCACTCTATCGTCGCGAAACCAGACGTAAACCACCTGCCGACCAGGAACAGCCCTGGCTCTAGCTATTTCTATCATCGGATCGGATTCGAGAACAGACATGAGCCCGTCACGGTCAATAATTCCGTAAACAGCTGCACAACCCGTGATCTCCTCGCCTTCCGCTGTGACGAGCGTGGTTTCGGGATACCTTGAGCAAAGCTGCCATATATAATGGACAATCCTATGGCTGTTTGCGTCAAGAAATGCGTTAATATCGACTGTCTCCCCGCAAGAACTCGCTTCTCTTATCTTGCGGCGAATGTACTTCTCCACCCGCTCCAGTTGAGACCTCGGAATATAAATGTAGCGGGGAAGGCTTACCCAAACACTGCCGGTAAACGCTATGCTCGTCGCTACAACGTCCCATAGCACAAGAGACTCAGCCATCCAGGGATCTTTAACCTCAAAACTCTCACCACTGAAAATATCTCTCAGCTTAACCCTGTCCGGCGGTTCGATTCTCTGAACCTCGAAACACGAAAACCTGTGAGTATCAACCAGCGAACGTAAAATTTTCTGTTCGCCTGGCTTGATAGTGACACCGGCGGAGCGCTGATAAACCTTCGCCGCTGTCATGTTACCTGGCTTAAACCTTTTACCGAACATAAGCCAGTCAAAAAGCATGTCTGCATATGGGTACTCCAGCGATTGAAGCGCGGAATCCAGCATGCCCAGGCGAATCACAGGCGCCCAGAACTCGTGAATGCCGGCGATCCCATCTTTCCTCATCAAGCCGCTAAAGAGGAACTCCTCAATGTCTTGAAAAATCTTCAGCAATTTCTCAGGGAAGCCTGCGTATGCAATTAGCCTGTAATCGGAGATTATTTCCCTGAATAAAACCAGAAACTCATTCAGGCAGCACTCTTTTGCGGGAATTCCGCTCCTGCAGAAGCAAGGCTTTTCGGGGTCGGTGGAGATAAAAAGTCTTAAGAAACCTGCATTATCAAGCTCAATCTCCTCCTCTTCGACAAGCATCACCTCACGGATAAACGTATTCGTGATGCGAAACTCCTCCGTATAAGAGTCTATCGGTTCACAACAAAGTTCATAGATATCCTCCTTGAGTATTTTCTCAAGCCGGTTTTCCCCGGGGGAATCAGTGCTCAGCCTTATAGTCTGCTCTATTTCGCTTCTGATCTGATCATCGAAATACTTCCGGTCCTTCCACAACTTACTTTGAACAGCATCAATCGCAACTTTATCCCCCGTCTCGAGAAGGGGAAGAGCTATGGAGCAGAATTTGTACTCGAAATGGGTCTCTGCGGGATTCAAGGCCTCGAGTTGCGTGATGAGAAACTCAAGGTTATTCCCATATTTCCATAAATACCCAAGGACCTCCGTGGCGGGCAAATGCTCATCAAATCGCTCTCTGTTCTTGATTATCGCCTGCATTCTTTCAGAGACAGCATCGGGGTATCGCGACCCAACCTTAGCAAGTGTTATCACGGCTTCATTCAAGACCTCAGGAGAGGCGCTCGAAAATGATTCGACAAGTGCATCTAAAGAGGCCAAGGGCTTTACATGTCCTATTAGCCTCATTAAAGACAACGCCGTAAAAGAGGGAACAGAAGATAGTCTTAAAACATCCGAAAAAAAGTTGGAGATAACGGCGTCTACTTCACCACAGTAATTCAATAGATATCGCAGTTCGCTTGGTTCCGCAAAACCTCTCTCATACGAGCAAATGTCATTCAATAAAAAGTGTTTTACAAGGAACGGGTCCGCTTTCCCGATGTAGGGGCGGGCTGTTCGCATGAGTGAATCTGACTGAAGCCTTCTCAGATGCTTTTCGAAACGACCGCAATCAAGAAGCATTGAGAAAACCGCGTCTTCATCATAAAAAAGTCGCTCCTTTTCCATGGCAAGAGCAAAATATCCGCAAGTATCCATTTCCGAGCCAAGACTTTCGTGGATAAATGCGCAAACCAGAAAGGGGGAAGGAAGAACTGGATGAAGGTCTGCTTGCGTTTGCACTATCTCCAGCGCTTTGTCTGCGGAAATCCGCCCGGCAAGACATTCTTCCATGGTATAGAGTGAAAGCATCACCGACGGACCCACGGAATCGACAGCTGTGTGTCTTACTCCTTTAAGGATATCCTCAAGCGTTATTGTCCCGCTTTGATACTCTTCAATTAGTCGCCTCAAACGCGACTCTTCTCCACGTTCTTCCACTTATTAATTACCTTTTTAACTTTATTACTCGTGCTCTGACTATTTCAAATCTTACGTTAGAACCAATCGGCTCAACTGTCAATCACTCCAGCCCGAGAAATGGAGAAGCGAACCTGCGTTCCATTTATCGTGCGAAAACATATTTTTGCATTCTCAAACCAAGATTCTATTTCTTTTCCGCCACCATAAGAACGTGACCGAAGGGCAGGCAAACGCTGATCTCGAAAGAGAGTCTTTCCCCCGTC
>JACVIW010000134.1 GCA_015711695.1 Candidatus Geohydrothermomicrobium daggyaiense | reverse complement strand
GCGGCGAGAGAATCTGGAATCACCGAGGCGGCACAAACATATAGATTCTTAATCTCTGTTTCAAGGTCGGAGTTTACGATATCCCCGATTCTGCAGGTCCCACCTGGATGGGCACCCCTTGGCTTCGTAACCCATATTGAATCCGGGTGGCAACCCGCCTCGATAAGCATTCTTCGCGAGATTGCAATTCCTTTATCAAGTTTTCTCTTATCTTCAAGGGTCAGATTCTTCGAAAAGCGCTCATTCGCAAAAATGGTCCCTTCGAGTGTATCTTTGGACTTTGTCATTATACCCATCGCGTGCGGAAAACGAGCCCAGTCGTATATTCTCGAAGGTTTTGCCCTGAGCATTTCTATTCCAAATGAAATCCAGGGGTCGACAACAGGCGAAAGCAAAAAACCTTCACTCTCCCAGAAATCAAATGTTCCGACCGTCATGGGCGGCTCAAAACCTGGCCTCAGTTTTGGATGAAATCCAATAGTGAAAACAAGCGGATCGCAGAAAAAGCCATAACCAGCTTCAGTCAATCCAGAGTTTTTCAAAATCACAGGGGTTCCTATCCCGCCAGCGGATAGAATTACTTTTTCCGCCTCAAAGACCATCTCGCCTTCTCCCCTTCTCCACGCCCTAACTCCCGAAACCGCGTTATTTTCAATCATAACCTGTTCAACCTTCACCCGATCAATGATTTCCGCGCCGTGCCGAGCCGCCTCATCAAGAAAATTTCGAGATGTCCACTTCGCGCCCTTTGAACACCCGAGCATGCAGTTACAGAAGTGTGGTTTGCACTTCTCGGGATCAATGAACTTGTCAAGTTTTTTCCATTTCATCCCTAGTCTGTTTCCCACCTCCATGAGCTTGAGGTTAGCTTCCCCGATAATCTCGTCAGGCAACTGGCACACTTTCAGATCTTTTTCAGCTTCGTCGAGGTATTTCTCAAGTTCAATGCCATTTTTTTCAAACATTTGAGCTGGCGGTCTTGCAGCAGTCCCACAGGTTAAAACCGTAGATCCGCCTGTGGTGATCGCTCTTGCCACGCCCATTCCTTCTTCCGATTTCAAAAATCCATGACCATCAAGAGCGTAAACCGCGAATAGATGATTCCCAGCCCAGGGAACCTTTCTACCTCTTTCGAGAACAATTACCTCAGCGCCTCTTAAGGCGAGTTCCCTTGCCACTGTTCCGCCCCCAGCGCCAGAGCCAACAACCAGATATTCGGCCGATTTTCTCATCTCTTCAAACCCCCTTCAAATTAAAAGGGTCAACTCTTGATTAACCAGGTACCCCGGAATTTTTATCACAAAAAATCCCGCAGAAATTTATCCTGCTCC
The DNA here is from genome assembly GCA_015711695.1 of Candidatus Geohydrothermomicrobium daggyaiense. GTDB lineage: Bacteria > Actinomycetota > Geothermincolia > Fen-727 > JACVIW01 > Geohydrothermomicrobium > Geohydrothermomicrobium daggyaiense. The sequence goes on along the minus strand of JACVIW010000134.1, from coordinate 5,298 downwards.
TTTGATTATCCGGCGGGCGAGATCAATATCCAGAGGATACCCTTTCTTCGGATCAAGAAAAATTTCCCTTGCGCTGGCAGGACATAAATCTACACATACACCGCACCCAAGGCATCTTAGCCCGTCAATGGTTGGCTGTCCATCCGGGGAAAGACCTGAAGCGTCAAAAGCGCAAATCTCCACGCACTTTCCGCAAGATAAGCATTTTTCTTCGTGTATTTTCACAGAGTAACCAGAAGCTGCAATATTGGAAATCCCCTCTGTCCCTTTGAGTTTCGATATTATTCTCATCCCCTCAATCCCGCCACAGCAACATGAACAACAGGAACAAATTACCCCTGTCCTGCCACCTGTGGCGACTTTGAACCAGGCGGTGAGTACGTTTCCCCTTTTTCTCCCCTCAGATAGGATACGGATCGCTTCCTCCTGACTTACCCTTCTTGCGTGGTATTTCTGACCGTGCTCAAGCCAGAATTGCGCCGTTGTCCTCCCAACCGCGATGCACACATTGACTGGAAGACATGGGTCAGGTCTTGCCAGCCTGCAAGGGCAATCCATCACGGCGATAAATCCCGGTTCTTTTAAAATTATGCTTCTGGCATAAGGAAATGGGATGATCATGCTTGACGAATCCGGACCAAGCACTACATCTTCCTGAAGCGAAAGAATTTTTCCCGCTTCTTTCATTGTTATTACTTTAGCGTGATACCTATTGATAACAGCCCTGAAGATGTACTTCGCAATTTTCGTCTTTCCCAGAAGAATCTGCAGAGTGTTTCCGAGCCACAAAAAGAACCTCACGTAAATATCGTAAAAAACGAAATACAAGTAGTTATGAAAAGCACGGTCAATTCTCAATCCGTGCATCTTTATAATTCCTTTTGTCGAATCTTTCAATAACATGAGAAAGCCCCCGTAAACTCCAGGAATCTTGCATTTTACAGAAACCCAAAATGACAATCTGTTTTGCGCGATTCTAAAAAACAAACGGATTTTGAAATAGCCGTTACATGAATCCAACCCAGTAATAGTCAAACTTTTTTGCCATTTTCCGTAAAAACATCGTCGAGGAACTTTGCCATTTCCAGATTCACCAGATCCGCCCTCTCAAGAAGAGAGCAGTGCCCTGCACCAGGGTAAACCACGAGTCGCGCGTATGGCATTTTTGACTGCGTTCGTATATTGGCTTCAAGACTTGTCAGACAGTCCTTCTCGCCCACAAGGAGAAGAACCGGTATTTTCACTTTGTCCAATTGATCGGAACAATCAAAATCAAGGCACGATTTCGCGGCAAGAGCCATGGAGGTAAAACTGGTTGACATTACCATGTTGGTCATAAAATCCACCTGTTTTCCGGAAGGTCTTCTTCCGAAAGCAGCAAGGCGGATAAGAAGATAGGCGGCAGAACTATGCTTAATTGATCCGCGTATAGCATCTGCAAAACAGCCCTTTTCGCCGAGAGCTTGAAGAAGGCTACCCAGAGGATGGGGATAAATCATGGATAATAGGCGCCCGAAAATTATCGCATCAAGCAACGCAATGCCGGTGGAATCAATGAGGATAAGACCTTTGAGCTTTTTGCAGTATTTTTCCCCGTAGTTCTCAAGAAACTTAAGAGCAGCGAATCCACCCATGCTGTGCCCGGCGATAACAAAAGAAGCCGGGTCAAACATTTCAATAACACCGTCGAGGTCACAGGCAAGCGTCTCGATACTGTAGTCCAGTCCAGGCGGAATCTCAGATTCTCCGTGACCTCTCTGATCGTATGTGACACACAGGTATCGGTCTTTTAAATGCTCAACCTGAAATCCGAATATATCTTTATTGCAAGTCCAGCCGTGCGAGAAAAAAACAGCGCAATCTCCTGAACCGTATGCGATCCCTTTTAGCGTAAGTCCATCCGACGTTTTTAAGATAAAGCTTTGCCCCTCAACAGAAACATCTGGGATCCTTCCGTTTTTATTATTGAACCTATCCAGACATCTTATGATCGCGGGAAGCATAAGACATTGCGCAAAAGAAAACGATAGAAGCGATAGATTTTTATTTATACGCATAATACCTCCGAGAAGAATCCTGCATATAGATACAATAACTCAAACACTTAAGCGTTTCGATAAAAAATACGAAAGGTCTTTAACCATTTCAATGCAAATCCTTCTGGACTCGCCGGTATTTTCTCTATATGTGCGAAAGGATCTTGGAGAAAAATTCCTTTGTTCTAGGATGCTCTGGTTGGGTGAATACCTTTTCAGGACGCCCCTCTTCCACTATTCGTCCTTCGTCCATGAAAATAAGCCTGTCCCCAACCTCTTTTGCAAATCCCATCTCGTGTGTCACGACAATCATTGTCATACCCTCGCGGGCAAGGTCTTTCATGGTATCAAGCACTTCCTTTACCAGTTCCGGGTCAAGAGCGCTCGTCACTTCGTCAAAGAGCATCACGTCAGGATCCATTGCAAGAGCCCTTGCAATTGCCACTCTCTGCTGCTGCCCTCCGGACAGGTGAGCTGGATAGGCGTTGGCTTTGTCTCTTAAGCCAACCTTATCGAGAAGTTTCAAAGCCTTTTCAATAGCCTCGTCAGGGTTCATTTTCTTAACTTTTATCGGAGCAAGAGTAACGTTTCGCAAGGCGGTGAGGTGAGGAAAGAGGTTAAAACTCTGAAAAACCATCCCAACCTTTTGACGGACAACGTTTATATCAGTTCTGCTGTCAGTTATATCCGTGCCTTCAATGAATATTCGGCCTTCCGTAGCATGCTCCAGGCCATTTATACATCTAAGAAGTGTGCTCTTTCCACTTCCACTCGGGCCTACAACAACAAGCACCTCGGAAGGCATGACTTCAAGATTGATGCCTTTCAGGACTTCATGGTGCCCAAACTTCTTTCTCAACCCAAGAATTTTTATCATCGGGTCCGATTCAATCACCCCTCGATAGCCATTTCTCAGTTCTCTGCACCAGGCGCATAAGCGGGATGGTAATAATAAGGTAACACAAAGCGACACCGACAAGTGGGGTAACGTTCGCTTTTGTCCCCATCAGTTCCCTTCCCCGCTGGAACACTTCCGAAAGCGCTATTACAGAAACGAGGGAGGTGTCCTTCAGAAGCGCTATGAATTCGTTTGAAAGAGGAGGTATAACCCTCCGTATCGCTTGCGGCAAAATAATATAACGCATTGCTTTTAAATAACCCATTCCCAAAGATCGCGCCGCCTCCATTTGACCTTTGTGTATGGAGAGAATGCCAGCGCGGAAAATCTCGGCTTCGTAGGCGGCATAGCATACTGTAAGAGCAAGAACACCTGCGGTAAATTTACTCAATCCTATCCCGAGATGTCCCAGACCAAAATAAATTATGACAATCTGCAAAATCAAAGGCATTCCCCGAATCACATCTATATACACCGCGGCAAACGCCCTGAAAATCCTGATCCTGGATATTCTCAACAGCGCGACGATAAGACCGAACGCGAGGATACAAGCCTCCGAAACAAGCGCAAGGCGTATTGTTAAAAGCAGTCCCCTCAAAAGATAGGGCATCGACTCAGCCAGAATTCTCCAGTTGAAAAACTCATTTAAAAATGCTCTGATTTCAATCTCCCCCTTTAAAAATCATTGAGCCTGCACTGTAGATGGTGCAGGCTCATGCATAAACCATTTTCCGGTCGCTTTAGCTCGGCTGTCCGAACCATTTCCTATAAATTCTGTCATAGGTGCCGTCAGCTTTTATCTCCTTTAACGCTTCATTTATTTTCTTAAGCAATTCTTCGTTGCCTTTTTTAACTCCGATCCCATATTTCTCATTCGTCTTGATTTTTTTTACGACTTCAGTCTTTCCGCGTATCTTGCTCATATACGCATTCACGGGATAGTCATTAATTATTGCGTCGATCTTTCCCTGCTCAAGAGCCTCGAAAGCAAGAAGTATCGTGTCGAACTTGCTGATTTCTTTTAATCCCTCCATTTTTTCCGCTGTGAACTGACCGGTAGTATCTAGCTGTACGCCTACGACTTTTCCTTTAAGATCATTTTCATCCTTTATGGGAGAACCCTTCTTTACACAGATAGATTGGTCGGAATCGATATAAGGGTCAGAAAAATTGATCTCCTTTGCCCTTTCCGGAGTAATTGTCATGGCGGACATCAAGATATCAAACTTTCCGGTCTTGAGCCCGGGGATTATTCCGTCCCATGCAGTAGGAACGACTTCAAGTTTCAACCCCATCCTCCTGGCTATCTCGGTCGCAAGATCGACATCGAAGCCAACAGCCTTTCCGCCCTCCATGTTCTCAAAAGGCGGGTAGGTGGTGTCGCTTCCCATCATCAGCACGCCGGATTTGATGGTTAAACCCTTCTCACCCCCACATCCAGCAACAATAAGAAGAAAAGCGAACAAGAACACAGCAACAGAGACAATGAGTCTCCCCACCGCTTTTGTTTTCATAATGCCCCCTCTCATTGACCACACTAAAACAGCAAAGAAAAGTCAATTGATTATAGTTTCTTGACACCTGGTGTGGCAAGACTTCGACGGCCTAACCAGGCTTTCTTAACAAAAACAGCCCCAACGACCTAAAAATGTCCCGACTCATGCCTTTCTTATCAATGACAGGAGAAATGAATCTCCAGACGTCCATAAAAATGCGTTTCTCAGTCTAAAACCAGAACAGAAGCATCGGGGTTGAAAGGGTTAAGACGGGTAGCAAGGGAAAAAAGATACGGATATTTTTTCTCTAGATGTGCCATGTAATCGATCCAGCGAGCAACGGTTAAAGCATAAACCCTTGAAAGATCACTGGAAAGATGTTTAAGGTCAGAATCAGGAATGTTCGATATTTTCTCTCGAGCCTCGAGTTCATCAGTGAGATGAAAAACAGACCAGAGAATTTCGCTCAGGGCTTCCTCCTCCATGAGATAGGGATTCTCAAGAAGCGAGAGAAGGAAGTCCCGTTTGGATTTAAGGAAAGATTTTAGACCGTTAATATCACCAAGCGAAGCATCAGCGGTGAAGTCCATATATGAAAGCTTTTCCTTTACCACGCTGAATTGACCAGGGCTCCACGTTGAGACATCCTCGAAGAGCGCCATTTTCTCAAAAGGAGAAGGGTCAAAAGATAGCATTTTCCTTATAAGCGCTGACCCAATCTCGCTGTAGAATGCGCTTTCCACCATTTTCATTTTCTCGGAGATCATGCGCTTTTCGCGCGACTTCAAAAGCCCGTCTATGATAAAAGTCACTATCAATACCTCGAGAGGAAGGAAAGCAGAATCGCCAATCATATAGATAGATATAT
>JACVIW010000133.1 GCA_015711695.1 Candidatus Geohydrothermomicrobium daggyaiense | reverse complement strand
AGGAAGTCCTGAACCATGCCGGCAAAGCAATCATAACTGAAAATTTACCTGGGATCCGCTGGACAAAGCTTCTTGTAAATGTCGCGATGTCTGGACTTTCGACAGTGCTCGGTTGCCCATACGGCGATATTCTCGATGATGATAAAGCCATTACCGCCGCCATTTGCATAATGCTTGAAACGATACTGACATCTAAAGCCATCGGGGTAAAGATGGAGCCAATGAAAGGTGTTGACCCTGTCATTCTTCTGGATATCGCCAAAGAGAACATTGAGAACGCGAAAAACGTGCTTAAAATGGTTTACGGGCCCCACAGGGACATACGAGCAAGCATGCTTCAGGACATAGAGAAAGGCTTGAAATCTGAGGTTGAGGCGCTCAACGGATATCTTCAGAATACCGCGAATCAAGCGGGGGTAAAAACGCCAGTTAACGACCAGGTAACAAATTTGATCAGGGATATAGAATCAGGTAAGGCGACCTATAGTTTCGAAAATCTTCATCTCTTAGAGATTCCGGAACTATCAATTTACTTTTGAAGCTACCACAGGGAAGAGCACAAAAGCACGGGAGAGAGCTTGCTCCACGCAGATCAGAAATATATCAGGCGAATATGAATGTTATTCACCTTTAGACGTGATAAATTTTCAAGTTATAAAAATAGATCGGATTACCGAATACCTGATACGCACAAACGCTGCAGCGTATCAGGGAAAGAACTGTTATTCAAATGATCGAAAAAGAAGCTGCTTGTATCTCATATGATAAATACGTTTGTATCCTCATTCTTGCCTTGCCCGGTACAGGAAGGTGAGATTTCAGAATGAGAATCGCTGTTATCGGCACTCACGGGGTTGGGAAAACAACCCTCGTTGAAGAGTTCGCAAAGCGAAAACCGGAATATACGGTTATCCCAGAGATGGCAAGAGATATGATAGAAGAAAGAAAAGGGAGAATTGACTCGTGGTTCGATTTCCAGCTCGAACTTTTGACGAGAAAATTAAAAGCCGAGCACGAACAAAGAAACTACCCCAACATCATCTCGGACAGGTGCGCCGTGGACAATTGGGCTTACTGCACTTACTACAAAGTATTTCCTGGATCGCTCCTTTATTCTCTGCGCGAGTTATCCATAGGGTATTGCAACAATTACTACGACCTTTTCGTTTATCTACCCGCATCGGACTTCGTAATCACACGAAGCAGACAGGCTGAAAAATGCGCACAAATTGATCGTATGATAGCATCCATCCTGCCTCGCTTAAAGAATTGTATTACGCTGAGGGGATCTGTCGAAAACCGCGTTTCCACACTAGTCAGTATTGTGAACAAAACTGAACGTGCAACCATTGACAGAATTGATGTTAACTGACTGGAACGCAAAATATTTCAAATCGTAACGTGAATTGTTTAAGGGCATAAACCGCATGCATGATGCGAGATCCCTGAAATTGGTCAGCGCAAAAAGTATTTATAGCATCGGATTTTAAACAGAGCACAAAAAACTATTCTTCAAGGGATTAAGTTAATTGCTCAAATGATACTCAAGGAACAAGAACGACAAAACGAGGGAACCAAAGTGACTAAAGGGGGAAGTTGAAATGGCAAGGATAACGGTAGAAAGGGTAAAAGAAATCCTTGACAGAGAGCAGAAAGCTTATGAGGAAAAACACCCTAAATCCAGGGAGATGTTCGATAAAGCCTCCCAAAATCTTGTCGGGGGAGTACCGATGTCCTGGATGAGAATCTGGGTGGGAGGGTTTCCGATTTTTGTCGATAAAGCTCAAGGAATTTACATATGGGATATCGACGGACATAAATATCTCGACCTCTGCCTTGGCGATACAGGAGGTCTTTGCGGCCACGCAAACCAGCAGATTGTCGATGCTATTACAGATCAAATGAGAAACCGAGGGACAACAACAATGCTCCCAACAGAGGATTCTATATGGGTAGCAGAAGAACTAAAAAGAAGGTTCGGCCTGCCTTACTGGCAGATACTCATGACCGCGTCTGATGCCAATAGAATGGCACTGAAGGTCGCGCGTGAATTTACCGGAAGGCGCCTTATACTCGCGTTTAACGGCACATATCACGGGACAGTGGACGAAACCCTATGCGTAAACATACTTGGAAACCTGATCAATATCCCCGGTCTTATGGGACCAATAGTACCGGATCCTTCGATAATGACTAAAATGATTGAATTCAACGACATAGATGCGCTCGAAGAGGCGCTTTCTCCACAGGATGTAGCATGCGTCATCACCGAACCTGTTATGACAAACGTCGGCATTATAAAGCCTCAGCCAGGATTCCACCAGGCGCTAAGAGAAATCACGCGCAAATACGGAACGCTTCTTCTTATAGATGAAACACACTCCATGTGCGCAGGACCGAGGGGCGTCACTGGGGAAATGGGGCTTGAGCCAGACATATTTGTAGTGGGCAAATTTATCGCAGGCGGATATCCTGCGGCCGCTTTAGGCTTCAGTAGAGAAATAACAGAGTGGTTCACGAACAGAAAGCCCTGGCATACCTTCTTCGGTTTTGGAGGCACGCTTTCGGGAAACGCTACTGCCGTGGCGGGAATGAAAGCTGCCCTTCAGCACGTGCTAACCGAGGAGAATTTCTCCAGAATGATTGAACTTGCAAAAAGAATGGAAGAGGGAATCGCAAGGATAATAAAGGAAAATGAACTCGGTTGGTATGTGGAGAGGATAGGCTGCCGTGTAGAGTTCAGGTTCATGCCAGAGCCTCCTAAAAATGGGGCAGAAGCGCTGTTCCACATGGTTGATTACAACCCTGTGGACCTCATAGGTGAAGGATTGACCGGTCCACTCGAAGAACTCATACATATCTACTGCGCGAACAGAAACATTCTGCTCACCCCCGTTCACGAAATGGCTCTTGTTGGTCCAACTGCGACAGAAGAAGACATTGACCATTATGTAAACGTTATAGGGGAACTCGTAAGGGAACTTGTATCATGATTCCCAGAAGATAATCCGTAATCCGGCGCAAAAACAGCGCACGTCTGAGTATTTTCTGTGTCATGAAAATATATGTCCATATATCGGGCACATGAGCGTTCGAAAATCACTCAAGCGAAACTGACTTATCGCAATCGCTCTTTACCTTTCCTCAAAAAGGCTTTTAGCCGGAGAAATATGGGTTATACCGTCGTGGAAGAAGAGCATATCTAAGTGTTTAAGAATATACGTTTACAAAGTAATATAGTCATACCTCAAACTGCCACCTGCCATAGAAGCGGTGCGGAAGTTCGTGGAGGATAAAGCCCGAACCCTGTGCATCCTGCCAAGAAATGTCGATAGAGGTGTCAGAGCTATTTTATGAAACAAGAAACTGAATCAAGTGATTATTTAAAAAAAGTCTAAACCAAGGGCACTTTCGGAGTGATTGTTTGTTCTAAAGCAATATAACATCTGGTTGTCGCATTCAGAAGACCCAAACGAATAAAAACCATATAACCACAACTTCGAGGGAACACAATTCTTTGATGAGAACTCCAGGAGTTTTTAAAAAGTTGGCAACGCGGCGGTCAACCGTTAGAAGCTCGGAAAAAGGTATTCTCCAAGTCAAAAATATCGGAATAGAAATCAGGGGAAAATGCGAAACTTATCTGTATAAACTTATCTGTATTAAACACGTTTTTAACCTCATTAGCCTGATTTCACCAATACGCTAAATTGAAAATATCGCAGGGTATGCGGGTATTTTAAACCTGCTTGACACGGCTCTTATTGCGGTATGTTATCCAGCAATCATGAAAAAATACAGAATCGACCATCTTGCTTTCGTCGAGCATAAAAGCCGCTTGCCCATGTTCAGAGGTCTCATCGTTTGCGAAAAAAACCTCCTGAATATTAAACTGCTATAAGCGAAAATGAAATAATGTATGGGTGTTTGTGCGACCGGGAGGCAAATTGAAGACGCTAAAAAGAATCTTGTTTGTGCTCATTTCTGTGACTTTTCTTGCTGCGGTAAAACTTGTCCATAGACTTATCCGATCAAAGCCAAGAATCTCCGGTGAAATATCTATGCAAGGCTTAAGAGCCCCAGTAAAAGTACTTTACGACAAAGCCGGGGTACCACATGTTTTCGCCGAAAATGATGAAGACGGTTTAAAAGCGCTTGGCTATATAGTTGCACAGGACCGCCTTTTCCAGATGGATATCATGAGAAGGATAGCTAGCGGAACCCTTTCAGAATTTATCGGGTTCATGGGAGTGGACATAGACCGCTTCATGCGCACAATCGGTCTGCGTGAACTCGGTCATCGTTTTTCGAAGAATGTTAACGAGGAAACTTTAAGACTTGTAAACGCATATGTTGAAGGGGTAAATGCATTCATAAACCTGCCTACTCGCTTTCACCCAGTTGAGTACATGATCCTCGGCACCAAACCTCGACCGTGGAAAATCGAAGATGCATTCACCATCGGAATATTCTTGTCCTGGATGCTCGATGCCACGTGGCCAGCGGATATTATGCGCGAAAAAATCTACAGAAAACTCGGGAAGAACATAGCAAAGAAAATACTTCCAGCAACATCTAATATGTGCGTGCCCGTATGCCGCATTGACGGTGATGGTTGCAAAGCAGAACCTCTTGATCCCGGAGAGGATATCGATTGGGAATTCGAAAAAGAACCCGCTGGGGGACTATGGATAAAAGGGAAATGTCGCTCTGCAAGCCTTATTGGCTCCAACAACTGGGTTGTGGGGTGCTCCAAATCAATTACCGGTAAGCCTATCCTTTGCAGTGATCCTCACATAGAACACATGGTGCCAAGCACCCTTTACATCTCACATCTCCACACCCCTTCTTTCAACGTAATCGGTGCGGGATTTGTGGGAATACCAATAGTTGGTATTGGGCATAATGAGAGATGTGCGTGGGGTGTGACAAGTTTTGACCCGGACTTGATTGACCTTTTTGTCGAGAGGTTTGAGTCGGCAGACTCCGAAAAATACCTTTATAAGGGTGAGTGGCTTGAAGCGGAATCCCGCATTGAGGAAATCAAAGTAAGGTTTGGACGTACGAAAAAACTAAAAGTTCTAAAGACAATACACGGACCGATAATAAAGAGAAAGGGAGACAGAGGGCTTGCCCTAAAATGGACAGGGATGGACACTTCGTTTGACATTTTAGGTCCGTTCTTGAGAATGAACGCTTCGAAAAACTGGTCCGAGTTCAGGGAAGCACTCCGCGATTACCTGGGTCCAGCTTTTAACTTCGTTTACGCGGATGTCGAGGGAAACATCGCCTACCAGGGAGCAGCGAAAGTTCCGCTGAGGGCCTCTGGAGACGGATCAATACCGTGTCCGGGACACGATGGAAGCGGCGACTGGACTGGGTATATACCTTTTGACGAAATGCCAACCGCATTAAACCCTCCAGAAGACTGGATAGCAACAGCAAACAACTGCGTGGTATCGGAAGGTTATCCTCACTTAATAACTACCTGCTGGGGCGCGCCTTACCGACAGGCAAGAATCGCACAGCTGCTTCAATCAGAAGAAAAACTTTCAATCGATAGCATGAAGAAGATTCAAGCTGATGTTTTTACCATTCCTGGAAAGGTTTTCAGCGAGTGGGTAAAAAAAGCGTCAGAAAGAGTTCCTCTCGAAGGAGAGCTTAAAGAAGCGGCAGATCTTCTTGCAAAGTGGGACTTCAATGCCAGAAAAGAGTCAGTTGCAACAACAATTTACTATTTCGGTATGAAAGCGCTTTCCAGGAACCTTTTCGAACACAGACTTGGAAGTAAACTCTATGAAGAATACTCTCACACCTGGATAAACCTGAGACTTGCGGTTGAAAATATCGTTTCAGAGGAAGACCCTTACTGGCTCGACGAACGGTTTAAAGACTATAATCACCTAATTATTGAATCATTAAAAGAAGGGGTCGAGGAGATCAAGAAAATAACCGGAACGGAAAATATGAATTCCTGGGAATGGGGTCGCATCCATACGCTTTCAGCATTCCACCCACTCGGGCTTTTCTGGCCCTTGACCAAAATATTCAATGTGGGACCCGTGCCAAGAGATGGGGAATCGGAAACAGTTGATAACGCGCTTACCGAGGAAGACCCCCAGACCCAGCTGCTCGCCAGAGGGTCCATGGGAGGCTCGAGCAAACTCGCGATTCTTCCAGACCCAAACTCGGCCAAAACTTACGCCGGACCGCTGTGCAGATTTATCGCGGACTTATCGGATTGGGATAATTCTCTTATGGTGCTGGACGTGGGGCAATCCGGTCACATCTTGAGCCCTCACTACAAAGATCATTTCGAGAAATGGAACAGGCATGAATATTTCAGGTTAGAATTTTCAAAAATTGAACCCGCGAGCATCTTAACAATCAAACCATCCTGACCGGTGTCCGCAAAAGAGTGAAGCTAAAAGGATTATCTGTGCGCGAATTAGAAAAATCAAAAAGGAACTTCTGGTGCTGTTCAGTGAAAACGCAGTGAAATACGTGCACCAGGTCCTAAATGGGGACACGAAAAAACCGATCATGTAAAGGTGTCAGACTTGGGGCTTCGGGATTTTTTCGAATCCATAAAAGAAAGAGCGGAATTCTGGGATTTTTCAGGCATCTCTCCTCTGCGGTTTAGAGACAGGATGCCAAAGTGGCTGGTCCCTGTA
>JACVIW010000132.1 GCA_015711695.1 Candidatus Geohydrothermomicrobium daggyaiense | reverse complement strand
CAGCGCTCAGGTTTCGGCGGCCGGAGTCGACCAGTTCCGTTTCTATCCCCGCTTCTTTAAGTCCTTTAGCTATCTGCCCGGCGATTTTCTCACAGTTTCCCCATCGGCTGTGATACACGATCAGTCCTTTCATGATTACGTCTCCCATCCTTGCTTAAAACATTTTCGGCCTGCCTCCCATTCTATCAGCAAAATCTCGAAAATAACCCGAAACTTAACCGCCCAAATACAAAACTGACAGCTGACGCAAATTCTACCCGTGCAAAGCGGACAGGAGGCTAAAGCGCGGGGTAATGGGACGCGCCCGGTAAAGAAGCTAAACACAAGAAATAAGGCGTAAAAAGAATTTGGTTCAACGATTAACGTAGGGACAAAATCTTATACAATCAAAATGCTATCCAGTTGATCTCCAGTCGAAATCTTATCTAATTTTTCTCACCGCTTCGACGGTGAATCATCTGGCTGCATCGAAAATTATAAATGCCACTTCCAACGTTCAGCGGGTGTCCCTCATAGAGTTTGGTTCGCCCGGATTCCGCGAGAGATTTTTCGAAGCCTTCAGGTATGTGCACCTCCGCGCTTGTATTAGGAGGGATTGAAATCCTTATGAAAAGATCGTCATCTTTAAGTTCCCAGAAGCACTCCATCTCTCCATGAATTGTTTTCAGCCGAGCGCCCGCGAATGTGAGCCGGCGATCAATTCGCGGCTTCAAGATAATCTTGCTGAAACCCGGGCAATTCTCGTCCGGATTAATGCCGGCAACGGAACCTATAAGCCAGTCCGCTACCGACCCTAACGCGTAATGATTGAATGAAAGCATTCGATCGGACTGAAAAGAACCATTCTCTTTGATAGCATCCCAGTGCTCCCACATGGTGGTCGCCCCTTTTTCTACCTGATAGAGCCAGGAGGGGCATCTGCTCTGCAAAAGGATATCGTATGCGACATCGGTTGCGTCATGATCGTCAAGCACACGCATGATGAATGACGTGCCGAGCATTCCTGTGCCAATCCTGTCGCCATTCCGGCGAATTAATTCCACAAGTCGTTTTGCTGCCAGCCGGGCTTTTTCTCCGCGCAAAAGCCCCGAAGCAAGCGCTAGGGTATATGAACTCTGGTTGTCCGGAAAAAGTCTGCCATCCTTTCCAGGCACAAGGTTTATGTAACTTTCTTTTATTTCCTCATATTTCTCGCGATAATACTTCGCTTCTTTTTCTTTTTTTAAACAACGGGAAATCTTTTCGAGCAAAAGCGCGTCCATCGCATATATGCATGGTGGTATCTGGAATTTTGCTTTCAATATCGACAGATTTACTCCGTCACCGGGCGCGAGCCAGTCCCCGTAGTGTAGTGACGCGGTATAGTAATTGCGAAGGTATTTCCATTTATCCGGCTTGAACCACTTTGCAGGTTTTAAATAAATAAAACTTCCAGGCTTCTCCGCCTGCTTCTCCCTATATGAGAAAAGAAGGCGCATCGTCTCGTAATTTCTCTCAAGCGATCGCTTATCTCCATAGAAAACGTAAAGGTACCAGGGGATAAATATCGCCGCGTCCCCCCAGGCTATTGAACCGTTGAATAACTCTTGCGTAATTACGCACGCGATTGCGCGGAAAACCCCTAATATCCCTCTCTTTTGCTTGAGGGCACACTTAATAAATTTTCTACCGCGGGAGAAGGGATTCGGAACCACGACCGGTACTCTTCCGCATGGCTCCTGGGCAAGCCTTACATCAGAAAGCCACCTGGACAAGAAAGCTGCTGAGTTCATTAATTGGCATGCCGCTCGACCGAAGAACAGTATGTCCCCGGTCCATCCAAGCCTCTCGTCACGCTGTGGACAATCGGTTGGTATCTCAAAGAAATTATCCCTCTGGGTCCATATAACGTTTTCAAAAAGCCTGTTTAGTTTCTCATTCGAGCATTCGAAGCTCGCGGTGCGTTCAAGGTCAGAATGAACCACGCAGCCTATTAAGTCATCAAGAGTCAATTCACCCGGATATCCATCCACCTTCACGTAGCGGAATCCTGTGTATGTGAAACGCGGTTCGAAATACTCGTAATCACCGCTTCCTTTGAGAATGAAAGTGTTCGTAGCCCTCGCCAGGCGGTAGTTTTTGTTATAGAACTCGCCCTTGCGATCAAGAACTTCCCCGTGCTTGAGGGTAATCCTGGTTCCGGCTTTTCCTTTCGCCCTTAAACGCACCCAACCGACAATGTTTTGCCCGAAATCTACAACCGTCTGCCCGGATGGTGTTTTTATTGTCTTCTTCGGGCGTATTTCCTCCACCTTCTTTACAGGAACTCCCGCATGAGCCGTAAGGGCGGAAGCATCAAAGGGCACTTCAACAACGCCTTTTATGCTCTCAAGCTTAAAGCCAGGTTCGCTCCATCCCGGAATCTCAAGCCTCGCGTCGTATGTCTCCCCGTCAAGTATGTCCGATTCAAGCACAGGCCCGGTGAAGGAATGCCATTGCTTATCGGTTATTACTCTTTTGCCTGTGCCATCGGTAAAATTGATTTCCAGCTGGGCAAGAAGGGCGAGCCTGTCCCCGTAAACGTTTCTGACATGCGCAAAAGTGATATACCCGCGATACCAGCCATCAGCAAGTATCACCCCAATCGCGTTGTTACCGCTTTTCAACAGGTTGGTGACATCATAGGTCTGGTATTCGAAGTGCCTGTTATAGTCAGTCCAGCCGGGGGTAAAGTACGCGTCACCCACGCGCGCACCGTTTATCCATGCCTCATAAAGCCCCCGTGAGGTGATGTATAGACGCGCGCTTGAGACATCTTTTTCAATTGAGAACTCGCGCCTTACGATGGGGCAGGGACAAGGCTTTCTCGACTCCTGCCCTGCCTCTGGCTCAATCATTCTCGCACTCCAGTCCTCAGCATGGATCAAACCCATCTCCCAGAAAGCCGCTTCGCTCCATTCTGACTCCTGCCCAAGCTCATCCCACACCTTAACACGCCAGTAGTATCTCTGCCGCGATTTTAAGCGAAGACCCGCATACTCAACTTGAATGGATTGCGCTGAAGCGAACCTTCCGGAATCCCACACAAGATCTCTTTCCGATAAAAGATCCTGTTCGTTAATGGCAACCTGAATCCTGTAAGCGCTCTGGTATTTATCCCTTTCGGTTGATGAGAGTTTCCAGAAAAAACGAGGGGTCAGCTCCGCAATACCTATGGGGTTTTTCATATACTCGCACCTAAGATCGAATATCTTCATGTTTCCCGCCCAACAATGCACAATTAGATTGTGAGAATGTCCTATTAAATTTTCGTCAAAAGGAGTCTGTATCCATCTGCTTCAACTCTACAAATTCAGTAATCGTATAATATCTCAAGTTAACAAGCGCATTAGAAGCACAATCATCTCATAACGAGGGGTTATGTAGGGCTTGTTCTTATGGCATGTCCAGGGGAAATTAGCATGGAAGCGTAAGAACCTGAATTAACAGTTTTTCATAACCTCCACAGGACTTCCCATGAGCAGTTATGACCAGACGATGGAAATTAAAGAATTTCGGGAAAATCTCCCTGATGTGAGCACATAAAAAGGATTTAGAAGCACTATAGTGCGCAAGTCCCTGGATATCCGTGGAGCGGGCGAAATACTTAAAGATGCCCGGCGCATCATGGAGAAAGATAACATACTGCCTCCCGTGCGAACCGCGCTGGCTATTAGCAACGTCAAATGAACATATGACCATCTAATCCAATAAAGAAGCAAGTGTACGAAATCCTCACGGGTTGCAGACATAATTTTCTGCGGGATATGCAACATTAACCCTTACATGCACGTAATGATTTTTCCCTCTCGCATAAGCTTTATATGCCTTGCTATTAACCACTATCTCACTATCCCTGGCTAGCCCGGGTCGGGAAATATGGACCCCGAAGGCTTCATAAAAAAGCTTTAAAGTAGTCTTGAAAAAGCCGACGCGAGGGATTAAAATACAAATAAGCATTTGTAAAAATAATGGTTTGTTGTTGTCCGGAGGCGCAAGATGCCATCAAGAACTCCTGTGTGTTCGCGCGCCCAAAGGATTGAATGGTTGACTGAGGCATTGAAAACCATATCAGAACCCAACAGATTAAGAATTCTCTGCTTTCTAAAGGGAGGCGAACGCTGTGTTTGTGAAATAGAGCGGGACCTTGGAATCTCCCAGCAGCTTGCTTCCCATCACGCAAACGTTTTGAAAAACGCAAAATTCCTAAAACTCAGAAAAAGGGGGACTCAGTCCTATTATTCCCTTGACGAAGTTCATCTAAATCAGGTACTGAACGCGCTCACGGAGCTCCTCAAGTCTACCGACGGTTGCGCCGCTTCCTCATCGTTACCCACCTGCGAGGAAGCGAGCCTCTAATGAAAAGAAAGGGGTGGAAAATCATTGGATAAAGACAGCGTGAATGAACTCGGTAAAGTATCGTCGGGGGGTGAAGCGCCCCCACGCAAACTCGGCTTTTTCGAAAGGTATCTTACTTTCTGGGTGCTTCTCTGCATCGCAGCTGGAATCGGGCTTGGGAAAATTGCCCCCGGCGTGGCATCGGCTCTGGACAAAATGTCAATCGAGCAAGTCTCGATACCTATCGCGATCTGCCTGTTTTTCATGATGTACCCGATCATGGTGAAAATAGATTTCAAAGAAGTGGTAAAGGCGGGCAAGACCCCGAAGCCCGTTCTGCTAACACTCTTCGTAAACTGGGGCATTAAACCGTTCACCATGGTGGCAATTTCAACGCTCTTCCTTGGCGTTTTGTTCAAGGGACTTATCGGTCCAGCGCTCGACACAGGAAGCAAGTACCTGGTTAACGGTCAGCACGTCCCGCTCTGGCGATCCTACATTTCGGGGTGTATTCTCCTCGGGATCGCGCCCTGCACCGCGATGGTCCTCGTCTGGAGTTTTCTCGCGAAGGGAAACGACGGTCATACCTTGGTGATGGTCGCGATTAACAGCCTCTCAATGCTGATTCTTTACGCTCCGCTCGGAGGTTGGCTCCTCGGCGTGAACGCAATGCCCGTCCCATGGAAAACAATCGCGCTTTCCGTCGCGATATATGTGGCGCTTCCCCTGGTAAGCGGTTTCTACTCTCGAAAATGGATTCTTAAACGTAAAGGTCTGGAGTGGTTTAACGAACATTTCATCCACTATCTGACTCCGATAGCGATAACGGCGCTGCTGGTCACGCTAATCGTACTGTTCTCATTAAAGGGAAAACTGATAATCGAGAAGCCGCTGACAATAATCTACATAGCGATTCCTCTGTTCATCCAGACAATGCTGATTTTCTCAATCGGGTACGGGCTTGCGCGCCTGTTGAAACTCAGTTACAGAGATGCTGCTCCCTCCGCGATGATTGGCGCGTCAAATCATTTTGAAGTCGCTATCGCTACCTCAACCGTGCTCTTTGGTCTCGCGTCAGGCTCAACTCTTGCGACAGTCGTGGGTGTATTGATCGAAGTTCCGGTTATGCTTCTTCTTGTGAAAATATGCCTGAGGACAACCCACTGGTTCCAGAAAGAGCCAGGCGAAGAAGATGTCCTCCTACAGAGCGCGTCAGGGGGCTGAAACAGTTCCGTCAATGTTTGGTAGGAATCTTGATCATAGGTCCGGACCAGCTGGCGAGATGTCAATGGGTGAATGCGAAAAGCCGGGTCAGGCTATCCGCTGACCTTACCCGAGCGAGAAAGTGCGCGGGATGAGGTGGATCTGTGCAGCGTGTGAGTCAAATATGGCAAGAAAATCAACTTGAACGCTTTAAACGAGGAACTAGATAAAGCGGGTGAGTGATATGACGGCTGCCAATTCCGTGAAAAAAAAAGTTGAAATATTTATCGGTCCTATCGCGTGCACATGCGCAGGCGGACCGACGCCCGCGAAACAGGAGGCTATCTCAAGGGTTTTCGCGTTGAAAAGAGCGCTCGAGAAGGAACTGGTAAACGATTTTGAACTTACCTTATATAACCTTCAGGATTCCTCCTCTTACGAAGTAGGAATCCGGAGGCTGAAAGAGCTCCTTGAGAGAAAAGGCGAAAAAGAAAGGGCGGCTCGCGCCGGTTTCCTTATCAATATGCTCACGCCGGCAATTGCGGTGGATGGCGATATCATCGCAATTGGGGAGTGCCCATCTCTGGAAGACTTCTCAGCCAGGTTTGGCGCGGATTGTTAAAAACGAATGAAAACCCGTGAGCTCGGCGGCGTAGGCACGCACACAAACGGCGCGTGGTTCGCTTTTGCGGGGCTTGCGGGAAGCATGCACGGATTCGAAAGGAGAGAACTTGACTGCCTGGGATGTAGTTTACAATGGTTTCAAAACGCTATATGAATATGTGGCGCAGCACACACTTTTCTGTCTCATACCCGCTTTTTTTATAGCGGGGGCGATAGCGGCCTTTTTGAAACAGGAATCAGTGATGAAATACTTCGGCCCGACTGCTAAAAAGCCTGTCGCGTACGGGGTTGCGTCCGTTTCGGGCGCAATTCTCGCGGTATGCTCATGCACAGTTCTGCCCCTTTTCACGGGGATATACAAGAAGGGCGCGGGGCTCGGTCCAGGAGTGACTTTTCTGTATTCTGCCCCAGCGATAAACATACTGGCGATGAGTTACTCGTTGCACCCGCTCGGATATGACATAGGGATTACCAGAATCATCGGGGCGATTGTTATTTCCATCCTCGTTGGAATAACCGTGGCGGTTATCTTTCGCCGTGACGAAACAGCGCGCCAGGAGTTGAACGCTGAAGCTTTTC
>JACVIW010000131.1 GCA_015711695.1 Candidatus Geohydrothermomicrobium daggyaiense | reverse complement strand
CCAAACGATCAATTATCAGTCGTTGTGCCGGATGATGGATTTGAAATTACCCCGGAGGCGAAAGTTCGATACATAGCTAATGTTGCTAGCGTGGGCCAACCGCGTGACGGCGATCCGAGAGCTTGTTTCGCTATGCTTGACATGGAAACCGGCGTACTGAAGTTTCGGAGAGTCGAGTACTCAATTGAAAAAGTGCAGAGGAAAATTGTTGAAGTAGGCCTTCCTGAATTTCTTGCAATACGTCTTTCTTTCGGAAGGTGAAATTCTCAAAAAAGATCCACCCCGTTTCTCCGGAATATGGGTTGCTCTTTTTGATATATTTTTCTCACGTGAAATTTTCCTGGAAGAGAAGAACCGTTAATGTTTTGAATAATTGAAGCTATTCAAGGAGAGGCTCCTGTGAAGAATAGTGCAAAAATGATAGGGGCGCGGCACTTTTTGATTAAGTATTTTCTTGTTTGCATCATTGCTGTAACAGTGATTTTTCCTCTCTGGGGTTGTGGAGGGGGAAAAATAAGTGAAAAGGAAGAAAGACCTGAATCGGTTACCGCTTTCCAGGCTGTGGAGTATACTGAACCGGCAGCTGATAAATGGCAGAAAAAAAACTGGGTAATATTTCTTCGGGACGGTGATCCTGAAGGTGTGAGTTCCGACGGAAAGGCAAGGATCTGGGAAGTTTACTATTTTTCCCCCAGGCCTGAAGTGAATAGCCAGATGCTCGTAATATATAACAGAGGAAATGTCTGGCCGAATAAACCAATAAGAAATAGGGGCGGTGAAGAGGGACGAGACATTTACAGAAAAAACAAGCCCGGACGATTTCGGGTTGACTCTGCTGAAGCTTACAGGGTTGCATATAGAAATGGAGGGGCGGGCTTCATGAGGAGCACGCCGGATGCAAAGGTAAGCGTTATCCTTAGATGTAAAGCAGATTATGAGGCTGTTGGAGAAGATATGCCCGCAAAAGACTATAAGTGGATATGGACTGTTGTGTTCACGGAGCCTAAAACTCGTGGCAGGACGCTGAAAGTGCTAATTGATGGGATGACGGGTGATTACATAACCAAATCAACCAATTGATAGTGTTTGTTGCGCTATTGTTCTAAATCATGTTTAGGCAGTCATATTTATGTTATTTTTTTACTTTGTTTGAATCTTTTCTGTTTGCGTCGTTCATTTATCTACTGGAGGTTTGCACATGGGAAAAAGTAGAACTGTTTTCACGTCAGAATCTGTAACTGAAGGCCACCCCGATAAAATCGCTGACCAGATAAGCGATGCGGTACTTGACGCGATCATAGCAGAAGATCCTCAAGCGAGGGTCGCCTGCGAAACTCTTGTCACGACCGGGCTGGTTGTCATATCGGGAGAAATCACAACAGAGACTTACGTGGACATGAGAAAGATAGTAAGGGACACGCTGCACGGTATTGGCTATAACAAGCCAGAATACGGGTTTGATTTTGAGACCTGCGGCGTGATGATTTCGATTGATGAGCAATCTCCAGATATCGCCAGGGGAGTTGATATGTCTCTTGAGTCTAGAACGGGAATGGTAAACGACAATGACTATGAAAAAATTGGCGCTGGGGACCAGGGAATGATGTTTGGATATGCCTGTACCGAGACTGAAGAGCTGATGCCCTTGCCGATTATGCTTGCCCACAAACTCGCAAGGCGCCTTTCGGATGTTCGCAAGGCTGGAGTTATTCCCTACCTTAGACCCGATGGAAAGACACAGGTTACTGTAGAATACGAAAATGACAGGCCAGTCAGGGTCAGGACAGTTGTAATTTCAGCCCAGCACGATGAAGATGTTGATATATTAGGCTTGATGAAGCCCGACCTGGAGGAACATGTCTTGCGTCCTATGATTCCTTCGGAGTACCTCGATGATAAACTTGAATTTCTTGTCAATCCAACGGGAAAGTTCGTTATCGGTGGTCCACTTGGCGACACCGGTCTTACGGGCAGGAAGATAATTGTTGATACCTATGGTGGCATGGCAAGACATGGGGGTGGTTGTTTCTCAGGAAAAGACCCGACCAAAGTCGATCGCTCCGGCTCATATGCCGCACGATACATTGCGAAGAATGTTGTAGCGGCTGGACTTGCGGATAGGTTTGAGGTCCAGATAGCATACGTGATAGGCAAAGCTCGTCCGGTCTCGCTGAGTTGCAATGCGTTCGGGACCGAAAAAGTTCCTTTAGAGACCATACAGGAACTCATTGAAGCCCACTTTGATTTAAGGCCTGCCGCTATCATCAACCATCTGAAACTTCTTAGACCGATATATAAAAACACGGCGGTTTATGGGCATTTCGGGCGAACAGAGGAAGGGTTCACATGGGAAAGAACGAATAAAGCGGAAATACTGAGAAAAGAAGCGGGGCTTTAAGGGGAGATTTCGCGTGGAAATCAGGAGGGTTGGCGATCCTGTTTTAAGGGAAAAATGTATAGACGTTGAAGAAATCGACGCCGGAATCAAGCGTCTGGTTAAGGAAATGGAAGAGACCATGTTTGCCTCTGGAGGTCGTGGTCTTGCTGCTTCTCAGGTTGGCGTGATGAAGAGGTTGTTCATCTACGATGGCGGGCATGGCGTAAGGTGCATAATAAATCCTGAGATAATTGAGACGGAGGGCGAGGAGGAAGGAGAAGAAGGGTGCCTCAGTATTCCCGGTGTTGTTGTGAAAGTGAACAGGGCGAAAAAAATAAAAGTCAGGTGCAAGACGCTATCGGGGTACACAATCCTGATTGAGCCGGGTGGTTTTTTGTCGAGGGTTTTTCAACATGAATGCGACCATCTTGACGGGATTCTTATCATTGACCGTTGCAGTGTTGAGGAGAGAAGAAGAGCCTTTAACCTTCTTGAGAAAATGGAAATGGCAAAAAGAGGATTGAATTCGTGAAGGTTGTGTTTCCTCTTGAAGGCGATTTTTTTCGGAAGCGGCATTTTTGCGGTAAGCCCACTTAAAGAAATCCTTAACAGCGACCGACATGAAATTATCGCAGTTGTTGGGAAGAGAGATCGACCCGCTGGCAGGGGATTGAAACTTACTTCCACTCCGGTCGTTCAATTTGCAATGGACAGTGGTTTAAAGCTTTTTCAACCGGAAAATCTCCAGCCAGAAACGCTCGAGGAATTGATTGAACTGGATTGGAACGTTGCGGTTGTCGCGGAATACGGCGAAATATTACCCCGGTGGCTTCTGGATTTACAGGAAAGAATCTTCATAAATATACACCCTTCGCTCCTTCCGCGATTAAGGGGTCCAGCCCCGATTGAGAGGGCAATCTTGAACGGATGCACGATTACAGGTGTTACCACGATACTGATGAGCGAAAAGGTGGATTGCGGGGACGTTCTTATGAGCGCTGAAGAACCCATATTTGAACATGACACAACGGGCACACTTAGAGAAAGGCTATCAAAGATTGCTTCGCGTCTTGTAATCGATACGCTCGATGGTCTTGAGTCAGGAACGCTAACACCGGTCAAGCAAAAGGAAGAAATGGCAAGTTATGCGCCCGCCATCACGCAGGAGGAAGCAAACATTGACTGGACCGCGCCTGCCGAGTACATAGATAGACTGACAAGGGCTCTTGATCCAGATACGGGGGCGTATACTTTTTTTCGAGGTAGAAGAATTAAGATATGGTCAGTTAAGGTGACAGATGTCCTGCAGGTAGGTCAACCGGGAATGCTTACAAACATGGGTCGGGAAGAGTTTTTCGTCAATACCGGTACTTATTGTGTTCAAATAATGAGTCTTCAACCTGAAGGAAAAAGAAGAATGTCATGGGCGGAGTTTGCTCGCGGTCAACGGGTACAAACGGGTGAGATATTCACGCGGAAACCCTGAAAAATCCTGATGAAGAAAAATTCCTCCGATGAATTAAAAGCAAGAGAAATCGCTCTCAAAATCCTTACCGAACACGAAAGAAGAAATGCTTACATTAATTTGCTTCTTGACGGTCATCTTTCCAGGGTGGATCTGAACAGGCAGGAAAGGGCGTATATCACAGAATTAGTACTCGGTACCATAAGAATGAAAAAGACACTTGATTTTGCAATTGAGGCTTTCATGGACAGGAAAATCAATCGGATCTCCAGAGAAGTTGCATGGCTTTTAAGAATTGGGGTTTATCAATCTCTTTTTATGAAAGTTCCCGACTATGCTGTCTGCGATACTTCTGTGAGAATTGCCAGGCTACAATGCGACAAAAGAACAGCCGCATTTGTCAACGGAGTTTTAAGATCTTTTTGCAGGGGAAAAGACAATATCAACTGGCCTGATCCGGCGGAAGATCCCGTTAAAGCGATTGCGATAAAGGAATCGCATCCTGAATGGATTGTGAGAATGTGGCTTGACGAATTGGGAATGGAAAAAACGAGAAATTTGTGTGAAGCGAATAACAGGACAAAGGCCGTATCCGTTAGAGTCAATACTTTAAGGACGACTGTGGAGGATTGTGAAAACTTGCTTCGAAACCATGGTATCTTGACGCAAAGGTCGCTTCTCGTTCCTGAAGGGCTCTTGCTGAGGCGAACAGGGACGATTTCAGATCTTCAGGAATTTAAAAATGGACTATTCGCAATCCAGGATGAAGCGTCAATGCTTGTTGTTTACGCGCTCGAGCCTGGCGAAGGTATGCGTGTAATCGACATTTGTGCTGCTCCTGGAGGAAAAACTACACACGTCGCCCAGATGATGCGAAACCATGGTCGCGTTCTGGCGCTTGATATCAACAAATCCAGGCTGGAAAATGTGAAGACTCTTGCCAGGAGGCTCGGTATCGAAATCATTGAAACCAAAGTGATGGATTCGAGATTAGCGCCAGATATCGTCCGGGAGAAATTCGACAGGGTGCTTGTCGACGTGCCCTGCAGTGGTCTTGGAACGCTTGCAAGGAAACCCGACGTAAGGTGGAGAAAGAAAGCAGAGGATATCGAGAGACTGTCAGCGCTTCAACTCGAGCTTCTATTTAGCGCCTCGGAGCTTTTAAGAGACAATGGTGTACTTGTGTATTCTGCATGCACTATATCTCGACGGGAAAGTAAAGACGTAATAAGCAGATTCCTTAATTTTTCCCGGGGTTTCGAACTTGAAGAAATCGAACTTCCCGGTGGTTTGAAGCTTGAGAGAGGGCAAATTCAAATTTTTCCGGATGTTCACGGTTGCGACGGCATGTATATAGCGAGGCTAAGAAAAACGGGTTGATTTATGCTTCGCGGGCAAGAAGTAGGCACTGTCAAAAACTATTAATTCTATTTTTGATTCATGAAAATTTTGCAGGTGATCGAATTTGGGAAGTGAGAATTATGCAATCTAAGGAGTTTGCGAAACTTGCTGTTGAGTGGCTTAGAAGTAAGGTGTATTCGGCTGACGCAAAAGGACTGATTTTTGGTCTTAGCGGTGGCCTTGATTCCGCAGTGGTCGCTGTACTGGCAAAAAAGGCGTTCCCGGACAACTCACTTGGCGTCATCATGCCTGTAGAGAGCGCGGAAGAGGATATCGAGGATGCCCGCATGCTTGCGGCGGACCTGAATCTCAAGACTGTCGAAATAGACCTTAACCCTGTTTATCAGGCTTTTACCAGAGTGCTTCCACCCGGGTCGAAGCTCGCATATGCCAATCTCAAGCCGAGAATAAGAATGACCGTCTTGTATTATCTCGCTAAAGATCTTGGTTATCTCGTGGTAGGCACTGGCAATAAAAGTGAAATATCAGTCGGGTATTTCACCAAGCACGGCGATGGTGCCGCTGATCTTTTTCCTCTTGCGGGTATTTACAAGACTGATCTTTACAGAATAGCCGATGACATAGGTGTCCCGCAGAAAATATTGAACAAAAGCCCGAGCGCTGGGTTATGGGAAGGTCAAACTGACGAAGAGGAAATGGGCATAACATATGAAGAGCTGGACACATGCCTGAAATTTATGGAGATCGGAGAAAATCCACCATTCCCAGAAGAAGTCGTCAATAAGGTAAAGCACATGGTTGAAAAGAGTTCTCACAAAAGGCAGCCTGCTTTGAGACTTGAAATCCCCGAGTTTGACTGATGAGAGGGTAAAGCTTGATGGAACTCGCTTTCAATGGGGACGGATCGGAATACGCCTGGCAACTTAAAGAGGCGTTTGAGAAGGATGGTGACCTGATAAAGGAATTCAGGACTTCAGAAGATTTAATCCAGATAATTGGAGAAATGACCCGTCTGATCCTTATCGTTAATCCGACACCCGTGCTTTTGAAAAAGTGCGTTCAAGCGCTGGGAAGGTCTGGTGGAAAAACAAAAAAGACACCTCTCATTGCCGCTTTTTCCGCTCCGATTGAAGTGCCCGATGAGGGGATTTTCGCAATTGCGGATGATTTCGTGATACAGCCCGCAAGGGTGGATGAGATTGTTTTAAGAGCCGATGTCCACAGGAGAAAAATGTATGGAAGCGGCAGGGTGATTCAAAGGCAAAACCTCATAATCAATGTTGATAACCATCAGGTTTTTCTTGATGGGAAACCTCTTGATTTTACATATAAAGAGTTTGAACTTTTGAAAACTTTCGCTGAGAATCCCGGCAGGGCATATAGACGAGAGGATCTTTTACGAATGATCTGGGGGGATGACTACTACGGCGGGACAAGGACTGTGGACGTACATGTAAGAAGGATTAGATCGAAGATTGAGGCTAACAGGAGATTTATTGAAACTGTTCACGGAGTGGGCTACCGATTTGTGCGGGCTGATTGACCCTTCTTTAATTTCAACTA